>DASXOU010000450.1:0-3690 GCA_036494045.1 Polyangia bacterium
GAACGTTCTCGTACCCAGCTGCTCGTCGTCGACGACGACTCCGCGATGCGCGACTTCCTCTCGGAGTCGCTGATGGACGAAGGCTACCGCGTCGACGTCGCCGCCGGCGGACGCGCCGGCATCGAGCGCGTGCGCGCGGGCGGCGTCGATCTCGTCGTCACCGACGTCAAGATGCCCGACATGGACGGGCTCGACATGCTCGCCGAGATCCGCGCGCCGGCGGCGGGCGAGGCCAATCCGCCGCACGTCGTGGTCATCACCGCGTTCGGATCGATCGAGACGGCCAAGCGCGCGCTCAAGCTCGGCGCGCACGACTACATCACCAAGCCCTTCGAGATCGACGATCTCCTCGTCGCCGTCGAGAAAGCGCTCGACGAGCGCACGCTGCGGCGCGAGGTGGCGCGGCTGCGCAAGGAGGTCGCGCGGCCCTATCGCTTCGAGAACATCATCGGCAAATCGGCGCCGATGCAGGACGTGTTCGCGCTCATCCGCCGCTTGTCGGGATCGTCGGCGAACGTGCTCATCACCGGCGAGTCGGGGACGGGCAAAGAGCTGGTCGCGCGCGCGCTGCACTTCAATTCGCCGCGCGCGAAGAAGCCGTTCGTGCCGGTCAACTGCGCCGCCATCCCCGACACGCTGCTCGAGTCGGAGCTGTTCGGCTACAAGCGCGGCGCGTTCACCGACGCGCGCACCGATCGCCAGGGGCAGTTCGTCGAGGCCGACGGCGGCACGCTGTTCCTCGACGAGATCGGCGATCTGCCGCCGCAATTGCAAGCGAAGCTGTTGCGCGTGCTGCAAGAGCGCGAGCTGCGTCCGCTCGGCGCGGCGCGGCCGGAGAAGGTCGACGTCCGCGTGCTCTCGGCGACCAACCGCGATCTGTCGCAGCGCATGCGCGAAGGCTCGTTTCGCGAGGATCTGTTTTATCGGCTCAACGTCATCGAGGTGATGCTACCGCCGCTGCGCGATCGCGCCGAGGACGTGTTGCCGCTGTCCGATCACTTCCTCACCGAAGCGGCGGCGCGCACCGGCAAGCGCATCGCTGCGTTCACGCAGGCGGCGCTCAAGATCCTGCTCGCCTATCCCTGGCCGGGCAACGTGCGCGAGCTGGAGAACGTGGTCGAGCGCGCGGTGGCGCTGGCCGAGTCCGATCAGATCGGGCCCGACGATCTGCCGTCGCAGGTGCGCGAGCGCCGCTCGGCCGACGTGCTCGCGGGCGCGCTGGCGCGGGGGCTGACGCTGGCCGAGCTCGAGCGCGAGTACATCAACCGCGTCTTGCAAGCCGTCAGCGGCAACAAGACGCGCGCGGCGGAGCGGCTCGGGCTCGATCGCAAGACGCTCTATCGTAAGCTGGGGGAATATGAGCGCGTGCCGGGTGAGCCAGGTGCGGGCGAACCGGGCGCGAGCGAGGTCGTCGACGAGCGCGTGGGGGCGGAGCGCGGGAATCGCGAGGCAGAGCCGCAGCGCAACGAGTCGACGATGCCGATTCCGCGCATCGATCCCGACAAGGAATTCGACGACTAGGTTTTCCGCCGGCGCCCTCCCGGATTTTGCGTGAGGGCGGTGGTCTGCAGCGCATCCGGGAGGGAGCCAACCGCAGCGCGGCCGCGGGGCCGTGACCTTCGGCGGCGCGAACGTCGGCGGCGAACGCAGGCGTCGACGCCCCAACGGAATGGCGACACCACGTCAGCGCTTTAGCGCTGACGTCGGATACGTGCGCGCTGGCAAAGACGACGCGAATCGAAGACTCCCGAGCTCCTCCGACCTCCCAGGGACGCGTGCGCAGCACAGGTGCGGTTGCCTCCCTCCTAGATGCGGCGCACACCACCGCCCTCACGCAAAATCTGGAGGCGCCGTGGGGCCGACCTAGAAGTGCCGCACGTCGCGCGCGAAGAACGGGCGCCACTCGGGCGTCTTCAGCCCTTCCACCCCCTCCAGCAAAGCAGCGTCGTACCACGGCGACGACCGCTCCGACGGATTGACGAGGACGTGGAACTCCTGCGCCGGCATGTAGCTCTGCCCGAGCAGCAGCCAGCGCCGCCCGCTGCCGTCGACGGCGACGTCGAGCACCAGCACCGCGTGGCCGGGATAACCTCCCTGGATCAGCACGTCCCCCGGCTCGACGGCGCCCCCTCCCCTCGAGTGCAGCTCGGCGGCGAGCGAGGCCGAGCCGGCGTCGGCGAAGACCTTGATGAGCCAGCGCGTGAACGCCCGCCGATCGTGCGAGCGCGCGTCGAACGCGAGCGTCCTGGGCTTTCCCGGATCGGGATGAAACGCGATGGACGCGCCGCGCGCGTAACGATATTCGGCCCACAGGCGCATCACCGCGTCGGCGCACTGCTGCAGATCGCGCGGCGGCACGTCGAGGTCGACGACGGCGGCGTGGACGTCCTGACGCGCCTTCAACGTGCCGTCGTAGAGATGCACGGCGGCGCCGCGCGGCTTGAGCGGCAGACGGCGCAAGAAGTCGCCGAAGCTGCCGTCGGCGACGGCGACGCGCGTGGCGCCCGGCGGCGGCGCCAGGCGCGCCTCGAGCGTGTCGGCGACGGGCGCGTGCGGCCAGGCGTAGGCGACCAGGAAAAAGAGCGCGCCCATGTTCGATCGTGATACGCGCGCGCGCCGCTACTTCTTCTTGCTCTCGAGCCCCTTTTGCGCCGCGGCCGTGGTGTCGATGACTTCGCTGCGCGGCTCCCCGCCGCCACCCTCGCGCACCAGGCGCCACAACGCCTGCGGATCGGCCGAGTACTTTCGCACCGCGGTTTCGAGCTCGCGCATGATGCGCGCGCCGGCCGAGGTGCGGAACACATAGATGAGCCCGACGGCGAACGCCACCGCCGGATTGGGATCCTCGTCACGGCGCTCCTGCAACGCATCGTCGTGTGTCTTTTTCATCCATCGGCGCATCGTCGGGCTCCCGGGAATCGCTACGTTGCAATCGGCACGCCCAGTGCAATTACCCGACCTCGTCACATGCGAGCGAGCATCCTCTCGGCAGTACTGGTCCTCGCGTCGGGTATTTCCGGCGCCGCACGCGCGCAACCGCCATCGCCGGCGCAACACGTTTCCCTGTTGCTGGCACTCGACGGGAAATCGCTTGCCTCGGCGGCCATGCGGCGCTCCAACCCGGTGGTGACGGGCGTGGCGCCGGACGCGGCGCAGCGCGATGCGGCCGCGATCGGCCACGCCGAGGAGATCGTGCGCAACGTGGTCATCCCGCACTACGTCGTGCCGGACACGGTGCGGCAGCCGATCCATCAGATCTACGTGACGCCGTTCGCCCCCTACTACGGCGCCTATGGGCTCAGCCTGAACTTCGAGCCGCGCGCCCTCCTCTTGCACTGAGCGGCGTCGTCTCGGCGCGAAATTGACGCGCGCGATCGGCGACGGTATCGTCGCTCGGATGCGTGGCCGCCTCGTCTTGTCGCTGCTCTGCCTGCTCGGCGTCGCGCGCGCCCACGCCGCCGGCCGCGAGCGCATCGCCATCGCCGTCTTCAACATCACGGGCGATCCCATTTCCGAAGAGCAGCGCGCGCGACTGCGCAAGAACCTGCGCGGCGGGCTCGCTGCCGGCTTCGACGTCGTGCCGGACGCGGACGTGGAAAAGGCGATCGCCGAGCGCGGCATCGCCGGCTGCGACACCCTCACGTGCTTGGGCACCATCGGCGAGATGGTCATGGTGCGCCGCGTGGTCAA
>DASXOU010000451.1:0-1689 GCA_036494045.1 Polyangia bacterium
GCGTCGACGATGCGGCCGAGCGGCTGCGGATTGCGGGCATAGAGCACCTTGCCGTTGGCGGCGGTGACGCGCTCGATCACGTGCGGCATCACCGCGTAACCGCCATTGGCGAATGTCGCGTAAGCGCCGACCAGTTCGAGCATCGAAACCTCCGACGTGCCGAGCGCGATCGAGGCGTTGGGCTCGAGCCGCGAGGCGATGCCGAGCCGGTGCGC
This sequence comes from Polyangia bacterium, assembly GCA_036494045.1. GTDB lineage: Bacteria > Myxococcota_A > Polyangia > Palsa-1104 > Palsa-1104 > JAQBQH01. Next base: position 216 of record DASXOU010000451.1, read on the forward strand.
CGTGCGCACGACTGCGGCGGGCGTCAATTCCACGGTGAGCCGTACCGACACGGTGTTGAGCGACATCGCCAGCGCCTTGGTCAGCGTCACCGGCCCGAAATATTCGTGCCCGTAATTCTCGGGCTGCCAGCCCTTGATCTTGATCGGCGCGTCGAGGCGCACGGTGTCGGGCGTCAGCCCGTGTTCGAGTGCGGTGAGATAGACGAAGGCCTTGAACGCCGAGCCCGGCTGGCGCTTGGCGGCAACCGCGCGGTTGAACTGGCTGTCGGCGTAATTGCGCCCGCCGACCATGGCGCGCACCGCGCCGTCCGGCGCCATAGCGACGAGCGCGCCCTGGGTCACGCCGGCCTTGTCGCCCTTCTGTGCCAGCTCCTCGCTCACCGCCTTTTCCGCGTTCGCCTGCAAGGCGGACTCGATGCTGGTGCGTACGGTGACGTCCTCGTCGACGTGGCCGAGGATGTCGTTGACGCCGTCCATCACCCAGTCGGCGACGTAATTGACCGAGCCGGTGCCGGGCTGCGCGGCGATGCGCGGCGGACGCGACAGCGCGAGCTTCTCGCTCGACGGGGTGATGAAGCCGAGATCGGCCATGGCGGCGAGCACGATCTTCGCTCGTTCTTCTGCGCCCTCGAAATTCCGTGTGGGCGCGAGCCGCGTCGGCGACTTGACGAGGCCGGCGAGCATTGCCGCTTCGGCGACCGAGACCTGCCGCGCCGACTTTCCGAAATAGTGTTGCGAGGCCTGCTCGATGCCGTAGGCGCCGGAGCCGAAGTAAACGCGGTTCAGGTAGAGCTCGAGGATCTGCGTCTTGGAGAACTTGCGCTCCAGCCATAGCGCCAGCAGCGCCTCCTGCAGCTTGCGCGTAATGGTGCGCTCCTGCGTGAGAAACAGATTCTTCGCGAGCTGCTGCGTGATCGTCGACGCACCCTGACTGATGCCTCTGTGCAAGATATTGGCAACCGCAGCGCGCACGATGCCGAGCGGATCGACGCCGTAATGCGCGTAGAAGCGACGATCCTCGATGGCGACGAAGGCCTTCGGCAGGTAGCTCGGAAATTCCTTGAGGTTGAGCACGGCGCCGCCCATGTCGCCGCGCACGGCGAGCGCGCGGCCGTCGGCGTCGACGATCTGGATCGACGGCGGCCGCGGCGGAATTTCCAGCGACTGGATCGGCGGCAGGTGCGCGCCGACGTAAGCTACGGTGCCGGCGCCGCCGATCAGCAGCCACAGCGCGAGCACCAGGCTCCAGTAGATCGTGCGCCCGATGAGCGAGCGCTTGCGGCTACCGCCGCGCTTCTTCGATGTCTTCTTGCGCTTGCGGCGCGGGCGCGGCGCAGGTGGCGCGCTCTCGGCAGCGGCGGGGCGCTCGTCCGGCGCGACGTGCACGTCCGGCGCGGTCTCAAATGTCGGCTCCCGCCGCGCGCCCGATTTTCCCCGTCCCTGCGCCATACGCGAACCGACCCAAAACTTGCCG
>DASXOU010000452.1:0-5022 GCA_036494045.1 Polyangia bacterium
CGTGCCCGACGACGGCGACGGCGCCGGCGTCGACGAGGCGGCGCGCCAGCCGCTTCTGATCGTCGCCGGGCAGGAGCATGCCGGTGTGTCCCCAGTGCAAGGACACGATCGTCGGCCGCGGCGCGCGCGCCACCGCGGCGACCAGCGCGGCGGCGTCGGCGCCGGCGAGATCGGCGTCGGGCGCAAACGCGTGCGCCAACACGGTCACGCGCCGCCCGCGCCGCGTCACGCTCGCGTCGTGCCCATCGAACGCGGCGGCCACGCCGGCGCCCTCGAGCGCGTGCACGGTGTCGTCGCGCCCGCTCGCGCCCGCGTCGAGGGCGTGATTGTTCGCCAGCGACACGACGTCGACGCGACCGCGCAGCCACGCGGCGCGTGCCGGATCGAACGCGAACCGCGCGCCCGCGCCGCCAGCGGCCGCGCCGCTCGCCGCGCGCGTCGTCAACGGCCCTTCGAGGTTCACGACTCGCACGTCGCCGTCGACGAGCGCGCCATCGGAAAACGGCGACGCCGCCAGCGTCGCCCCGAGCTGCAGGTCGCCCGCCGCCGCCACGCGCAGCGGCTCCGCGCGATGACAACCCGCGAGCCCGCACCCGAGCGCGCACGCCGCCAGCACGAACGATGCTACAGTCCAGCGGCGATGGAGCTTCTCGTTCTCGGCCTGGTCGCCGGCATCGGCTTCGCCTCGTACGCGCTGTGGCACAAAGCGCGCCGCGACGAAGGCGACGTGCTCGCCGCCGAAAAGAAGCGCCTCAGCCCGCCCGCCGAGCGCTCGCCCACGACCATCCAGGTCGGCGACGTCGTCCAGCACCTCGGCAGCGACTTTCTCGTCGAAGGCGTCGTCACCTTCAGCGAAGACGGCCGCGGCGCGCGCCTCTACCGCCTCTTCGAAGACGGCGGCGAGCGCTTCCTCTACGCCAAAGCCGGCGCCAGCGATCCGCTGCTGCTCGCGCCCACGCCCGAGCCGCCCGCCGCCGGCACCGGCGTCGATCCGCCCGAGAGCCTGCAGCACGCCGGCTTCGCCTATCGCCAGACCGCGCGCGCGCAAGCGTCCGCCATCCGCGTCGGCCAGCTCGGCGCGCGCAAGCACGGCGACCGCGTCCGCGTCTTCGAATACTCCGGGCCCGGTCCGTCGCGCCTGCTCGTCGTCGACTGGGGCGATCGTCTCGAAGCGTTCGCCGGCGAGCGCATCCTCGCCTCGGCGCTCGAGATCCTGCCGGCGCGCTGAGCGTCGGCGCTCGCCGTCAGCCGCGGCGTCCACCGGTCAGGTGCTGCTCGAGCTCGTTGTACGCCTGCGTCAGCGACATCGTCAGCTGCGTGGCCGTCTTCTGCTTGGCCGGATTGCCCGCGTGCAGATCGGGATGATACTTGCGCATCAGCCGCCGAAAGCTCCTCTTCACGTCCTCGAACGACGCGCCGTAGGGCACCTCGAGCTGCGCGTAGAGCTCGCGCAGGCGCTTGTCGCCGATCGGCGCCGACGTCGGCGGCACGCGCCGCTTCTCGTCGCGTCGCGGCGGTGGCGTCGTCGTTGTCCGCGCGCTCCGGCCCTGCGCCGCCTTCGCCGCCTCGGCCGCCCGCGCCTCGTTGCGCTGCTTGGCCCCCTCCGCCGCCCGTGCGTCGATGCGCTGCTTGGCCGCTTCCGCTGCGCGCTCGGCCGCGCGCCGCTCGTCGGCCTCGCGCTGCCGCCGCTCGCGCCGCCGTCGCAGCTCCGCCTCGAGCTCCTCATCGGTCAGCTCGTCGACCCCGCCGTCGCCGCTCGCCTTGTCGAGCAGCGCGTTCAAGTTTGCCTTGGCGAGATCGACGATGCGCTTGCCGATGCCCACGCTACTCCTTCGGCCGCCCGCGCCGCTCCTTGATCGCGCGCCCGATGATCTTCTGCGCGTCGGGCCCGACCAACCGAAACGCCACGCCCATGCCGAGCGGCCGCGCCGAATGGCGCACGACCTCGCCCGCCGCCTCGACCACGTGCAGCTCGTCGAGGATGAGCGAGAACTTCAAGTTCACCTTGGTCCCAATCGGCAGCGGATCCTTCGACCGGATGAACACGCCCGTCGACGAAATATCCGCGACGTACTCGTTGATGTAGGCATCCACCGGCGCGAACTCCTCGTTGATTCGTACGCGCGCCGCCCGCGGAATATGCCCGTCGTGTGACCGCATCATCATGTCTAGGCCTCCCCGTCGGCCGCCGCCTCCTGCCGCGACGCCCGATTGGCATCCGGATCGCGCCCCGTGATCTCGAACTTCTCCAGGTGAAACCGCTTCTTCGCCTGGATCACGATCTTCTTCTGCAGGCGCTTCTCCAGCTGCTCGATGTACTGCCCTTCGACGTTCACCAGGATGTCCGCGATCTCCGGATTGCAGGTCACCGTGATCCCATCCTGTGGATACGAGTTTCCATCACGCCGGAGCTGGCGCAAGATTTCGTAGCAGACGGTCGTCTTCGACTTGATGTAGCCCTTGCCCTCGCAATACGGGCACGGCTCGGTCAGCATGCGCCCGAGCGACTCGCGCGTGCGCTTGCGCGTCATCTCGACGAGCCCGAGCTCCGAGATCTTGGTGACATTGGCCTTGGCCTTGTCGGCCTTGAGCGCCTCTTCGAACGCGCGCATGACCTTGGCGCGGTTCTGCTCTTTGTCCATGTCGATGAAGTCGACGATGATCATGCCGCCGATGTTGCGCAGCCGCAGCTGATCGGCGACCTCTTTGCATGCTTCGAGGTTGGTCTTGGTGATCGTCTCCTCGAGCCCGCCCGACTTCTTGCCCACGAACTTGCCAGTGTTGACGTCGATCGCCGTGAGCGCTTCGCCCTGGTCGACGATCAAGGATCCGCCGCTGCGCAATCCGACCTTGCGCTCGAGCGCGCGATCGATCTCGCTCTCGATCCCATAGCCGTCGAAGATCGGCTCGCGCCCGTCGTAGAGCTCGATCTTGCCGCCGAAGTGCGGCATGAACGCGCCCACGAACTTCAAGAGCCGCTCGTACTCCGACTTGTTGTCGACGATCAGCTTGTCCACCTGCGGCGTGAACAGATCGCGCACGGTGCGCAGCAAGAGATCGAGATCGCCGTAGAGCAGCGCCGGCGCCTTCACCGTCTTCTGCTTGGCCAGGATCGAGTTCCACAGCTTGATGAGGAACTCCATGTCCGCCTGGAGCTCTTTTTCGCTGACGCCTTCAGCGACGGTGCGGACGATGAACCCCGCGCCCTCGGGCCGCATCGACTCGATGATCCCGCGCAGCCGCTTGCGCTCCTTGTCGGTGCCGATTCGCCGCGAGATGCCAACGTGGTTGACAGTCGGCATGAACACCAGGTTGCGCCCCGGCAGCGACACGTACGCCGTCGAGCGAGCGCCCTTGGTGCCGATGGGCCCCTTGGCCACCTGGATCATGATCTCCTGGCCTTCCTTGACCAGGTCCTCGATCCGCGCCGACCGCCGCTCGCGCGACTTGTGATCTTCCTTGGCGTCCTCGTCGCTGTCCATGAACAGCGACTTGAAGTCCTCGGGCGCGCCGCGCACGTCGGCGACGTAGAGGAACGCCGCCTTGTCCACGCCGATGTCGACGAACGCCGCCTGCATGCCGGGAAGCACGCGCTTGACGCGCCCTTTGTAGATGTTGCCGACGATGCCGCGCTCGCGCCGGCGCTCGATGTAGAGCTCGGCGAGCTGGCCCTTTTCGATCAGCGCGACGCGCGTCTCGGGCCCGTCGGCGTTGATGACCAATAAGTCTCCTGCCACTGGCTTAGTCTCGTCTTCTTTGTGGGACCGCCTTTGGCGGTCTATGCAAAAAGTTGCGCGCTACCCGGCGACCGTGACGAAGATGTCAGAGCGATCGGGAAGCGCGGGGTCGATCGCGACTTGGAGGTAACACGTTAATCCGCGTCGCACAAGCGTTTTACGGCGTTTTGCGCAGGCGGGCAGCAGTGGCACTTCGGTTGCTTGGTGGGCGGTGCAGTTTGAGCTTCGCCCGGGCGCTACTTTCGACTAAGCCCGCCCGGTCGCAGCGGACATCAGCCGCGGTCGCGTAGCAGCAACAGCGGTGAAAGCTTCTAGTTTGGGAGCCCCGACGAGTCGGACCACTCGCCGGGGCTCACTACTTTTGGGGCCCGCGATCGCGCGCCTCGAGTAAAGATTTGTAAAACCCGCCACTGAATCGCGCGCCGCTTCGTCCATCGCCAAAAAGGAGGCGGTCATGAAGCGGATGCTGGCGGTGCTGGTGATCCTGGTGGCCATGATCTTCGGTGGCGCGGCGGCGCGCGCGGACGAGTGCGCACCGGCGAGCTGCAACGCCTACGGCTGCTATCAGCGTGGCGGCGGCTGCAACGCCTACGGCTGCTGGTCGAACGGCGGCGGCTGCAACGTCTACGGCTGCTGGAATACGCCCGACGGCTCGTGCAACGCGTTCGGCTGCTCCAGCGCCGGCGTGTGCTCGGCCTACGGCTGCCCTTGAGTATCTGCTAGGCTCGCGCGTCGATGCAGGTCCTCCTCACGGGCGCCACCGGGTTCGTCGGCTCGCACGTCGCGCGCGCTCTCGTCGCTGCCGGACACGCGGTGCGGGCGCTGGCGCGGCCGACCTCTTCGCGTGCGATCCTCGCCGACGTGCCCGAGCTCGAGTGGCGCGAGGGCGACGTCGTCGACATGCCGTCGCTGCGCGCGGCGGCGCGTGGCTGCGAGGCGGTGGTGCACGCCGCGGCGGTGGTGGCGTTTGCGCCCAAGGCGGCGGCGCGGCAGCGCGAGGTCAACGTCGAGGGCACGCGCCACGTCGTCGAGGCGGCGCGCGCGGCCGGCGTGCGGCGGCTGGTGCACACGTCGTCGATCGCCGCGGTCGGCCGCGTGCGCGACGGCGCCGTCGCCGACGAGGAGACGCGCTACGACTGGCCGCCCGGCCTCGCCTACAACGAGTCCAAGCGCGACTCCGAGCGGCTGGTGCGGCGCGCGACCGGCCTCGAAACCGTGTGCGTGAGCCCGGCGCTGGTCTTCGGCCCGGGCGAGGTCCATCGGCGCACGCTGCCGCTGTTTCGCC
>DASXOU010000453.1:0-3196 GCA_036494045.1 Polyangia bacterium
CGGCAGCGACTTCAACGCCCCGAGATCGGTCGACAGCGACGTCAGGCCCTTCTCGACGAGCGCGGTGTGCTCCTGCAGCGCCTTTTGCTGCTCGTCCGAGCGCGACAGGTAGTCGCCGACGATCTTGCCCTGCTTGTCGAGCGCCACGTTCATCGTCGCCACGATCTCGCGCGCCTTCTGCTTCTCCTCGGGCGGCAGCTTGTCGACGAGCGCGCGGATGTCGCCCGCGGTCGACTGAATCGCCGTCAGGTTCTTGCGCTGCTCGACGAGCACGCCCTGCTCCTCGTTGGTCTTGAGCGCCAGGTGGCAGAACTGCAGCATCCCGAGCGCGCGCTCCGAGGCGCGCTTGTCGACGTCCAGGTAAATGTAGAGCCCAGCCGCGACCACCAGGAGCCCGAGCGTCGACCCGACGATCGCGCCGAAGCGGAACGGGCTCTGACGATGGCGCTCGAGCGCGTCGCGGATGCGCTCGGCGAGCGGCCGCCCGCCGTCGTTCTTGCGCGCGCGCAAGAGCAGCAGCACCTTCTCGGCGTTCGACGCGCCGGCCACGATCACGATGACGATGGTGACGATGGCGAACCACGGCTGCCGCGACTGGATCCGCTGCGCCACCGCCGCCTGGCGCGTCTCGACCTCGCCGAGCGTCGCCGTCTGACCGTCGATGAGGCAGCGATCGTTGTCGTACTGCACGTGGCCCGGTCCGCCGCAGGCGGCGAGCAACAAGAGCGTGACGAAAAATGCGCGCTTGAGCATGCCCGGCAAGTCTAGCGCGTCTCCACGCCCGGCAAGTCAGGGGTGTGCTCGTCGGCGGCGCGCGCCGTCGGTGGCACGTACGAGGTCAGCTCGAGCGCGCAGCGTCCGAGATCGGTGTCGGCCTCCATGCGCAGGAGCACGCGGTTGTCGTCGTCGGAGAGCCAGATGGTCATCTTGCGCGGCCCGATGCCGGCGCGCGGCCGGCCGTTGTCCTCGATGCGGCGCGCGACGCCGTCGATGCGGATGGCCGCGCGCGAGCTCGGATCGCGCTCGAGCCGCACTTTTTCGCCGCGGTGGACGTCGAGCGCCACGCGCCATAGCGCCTGTCCGTCGAGGACATCGAGATCGATGTGCTGCCCATCGTCGAGCGGCAGCGCGCGCAACACGAAATAGTTGCTGAGCGGATCGCGCGCGATCCGCGACAGGAAGTGGCGTCCCTTGTGCTGCTTCTCGGGCGACCAGTAGTCGACGTCGGCGGTGCGCCCGTCGAGGTTCGACACGCTGATGCGCCGCTCGCGGAGGCCGCGCTCCACTTCGGCCACGCTCACCGGCAAGAGGTTGCCGGTATCGACGACGAGCTGGTAGTCGTCGTTGACCTTGGCGAGCAGCTTTATGAACGCGGTGGTCTCGGCCTCGCCGTGGACCGCGAGCACGTGGCGCCCGTGCCGCGCCACCGGCCGTCCGATCGACATGCGCGCGCGCCCGCCTTCGATGGGCCCGAGCGAGAACTTGAAGGTGAACGCCTCGCCCGGCCGCGCGCCCGGATGGATCGCGTGCGCGCTGGTGGCGACCAACAGCAGCAGAAGCGCGCGCATCCTCTAAGACTGCTCGAACCGCGCGCGCATTCAAGTATGATCCTCGGCGTGCGTATCGGCGTCACCCTCGGCGATCCGTCGGGCATCGGTCCCGAGCTCGTGCGCGCGGTCTGCGACGGCGGCGACGACCTCGTCGTCTACGGCGACGCGATCTTGTGCGCCGGCGTCGCCGCCGAGCTGATCCCGGTGACCTCGCTCGACGGCGTCGTGCCGGGCACGCCGACCGACGCCACCGGCCGCGCGCAGGTCGCGTACCTCGAGGCCGCCGTCGCCGACGCGCGCGCCGGCACGCTCGACGCGCTCGTGACCGCGCCGATCCACAAGGCCTCGTGCCTCGCCGCCGGCTTCGCCTTTCCCGGCCACACCGAGTTCCTGCAGGCGCGCTTCGGCGCCGGCGCCGTGACCATGATGTTCGCCGGCCCGCGCATGCGCGTGTCGCTGGCGACGATCCATCACGCGCTCGCCGACGTCCCGCGCGTCCTATCGGCCGAGGCGATCGCCGTCGCCATCGCGCAGACCGCCGAGGCGCTGGTCGCCGACTTCGGCGTGGCCGCGCCGCGCATCGCCGTCGCCGGGCTCAACCCGCACGCCGGCGAGCAGGGCCACTTCGGCGACGACGAGACGCGCGTGATCGTGCCCGCGATCGAAGCCGCGCGCGCGCGCCTGGCCGCCGCCGGAATCGCCGCCACGCTCGACGGCCCGCGCGTGCCCGACGCCGTGTTTCGCGATCACCTCGACGGCCGCTTCGACGCCGTCGTCGCCATGTATCACGACCAGGGGCTCATCCCCGTGAAGGTCGTGGACTTCGAAGAAGCCGTGAACCTGACGCTCGGTCTGCCCATCGTCCGCACTTCGCCCGATCACGGCGTCGCCCACGACATCGCTGGCCAGGGCCGCGCGCGCTCGACCTCGTTCGCCGCCGCGCTGCGCCTCGCCCGGCAGCTTTCCGCGCGCCGCTTGAATAAGGAGTAGGCCGCCGCGTCGTACGGCCATGCGCCGGCTGGTCGTCCTCCTCGCGCTGCTTGGGCTCGGCGGCGTCGCCCGCGCCGACGACGGCCTCCGCTGCGGCGAGTGGCTGGTGTCGACCGGCGCCTCGCAGGCCGAAGTCGCCGCCAAATGCGGCACGCCTACCCGCGTCGACACCAGGCGCGCGGTCCTGCGCATCCGCGGCGCCACGATGCGCTGCACCATCGATCACTGGACCTACGACCGCGGCCCGAGCGACTTCGTCCGCACCCTCGAGTTCCACGACGGCGTCCTCGCCGATGTCGGCGTCGGCGACCACGGTAGCTAGCGATTTTCGGGCTCGAATTCGGAGCTTCGACCGTGGTATGATGTCCCGCCCCTTTGCGCATGGACTGCACGCAGGGGCCAGGGCATGGACAAGATCGTCGTCAAAGGCGCTCGCGAGCACAATCTCAAGAACATCGACGTCGAGCTTCCACGCGATAAGCTCATCGTCATCACTGGGCTTTCGGGCTCCGGTAAGTCCTCGCTCGCCTTCGATACCATCTACGCAGAAGGTCAGCGCCGTTACGTCGAATCGCTCTCCGCATATGCGCGCCAGTTCCTCGAGCAGATGGGCAAGCCCGACATCGACTCGATCGAAGGGCTGTCGCCCGCGATCT
>DASXOU010000454.1:0-5677 GCA_036494045.1 Polyangia bacterium
GCCGCCCTGGTACGACGTGTGGCAGCTCCTCGACGTCGAGCGCGCGGCGCTGCTCTCGCCCGACGGCCGCGCGGTGCGTCCGACCGCGGAGCCGCCGGCCGGCTTCTCGGCGCTGGTGCGCGACGACGTGGCCGCGCTCGATCCGCTCGACGCGCAGCTCGCGCTCGAGCTCGAGACGCGCTTGCCGTCGTGGATCTTGGTGATCAGCGATCGCTCGGCGATGGCGCACGGCATCGAGGCGCGCGTGCCCTTCCTCGACGATCGCGTGGTCGAGCACGTGGTCGCGCTGCCGCCGTCGGTGAAGATGCAGGGGCTGCGCGAAAAGGCGATCTTGCGCCGCGCGGTTCGCGGGCTTCTGCCCGCCGCGATTCGGCGGCGGCGCAAGCAGGGCTTCATGACGCCGATCGCGCCCTGGTTCTTCGCCTCCGGCGCGCCGCCGTTCGTCGCCGAGGCGTTGGCGCCCGAGGCGTTGCGCGCGGCCGGCCTCTTCGATCCCGACGTGGTGGCCGGGATGCGAACGGCGCTCGCGCGCGCGCCGGAGCGGCACGTCACGCGCACGCGGCTCGAGCTCGTGCTCATGCTCGTGCTCGGCGCGCAGCTCTTGCACCGGCTCTTCGTCGCCGGTCCGCCGCCGCCGCCGAGGTTTCCGCTGCCTGCCCGGTGAGCGACCGATTCACGCACGAGCGCGCAGCAGCGTTCTACCGCCGCGGCACGTGGAGCCTATTGTTTGTGAGGATGCGCAAGGGCACCTACGGCCCGTCCTCGGTGATCGCGCTGTTCGTCGCGATGTCGATCGTCGCCACCGCGTTCGTGTCGCTGATCGTGTACTTCGAGAGCACGACCGGACGCGTGCGCCGCGAAACCGAAGGCATGCTGTCGAACGGCGTTCCCAGCGCCGGCCGCCTCACCGAGGCGCGCGCGACCCTGCGCGGGCTCGACGGCGCGATGGACAAGGCGCTGCTCGATCGGATGGAGCAGCGTCCCGTCGATCTGCCTGGCTTGCACGCGGCGCGCACGCGCTTGGCCGACGCGATCGCCGCCTATCGCGCGCTGCCGAGCTACGCGATGGAAGCCGAGTTCAATCGCACTCTCGACTTCGAGCTGGGCGGCCTCGACGACGTCATGAAGCGTCTGACCGCCGAGCTGGTCGGCGGACACTTGCGTGCCGCGCACGAGCTGGAGAACGGCGAGTGGCGGCGGCGCAGCGATCAGGTCGACGATCGGCTGCGCATGCTGATCACGCTCAACATCGACCAGGTCACCCATCATGCGCTGCGCATCGATCGCATCCGGCGGCGTGCGGCCGTGATCGGGCTCGGCGTCGGCGGCGGCGCGCTCCTGTTGGCGTTCGTCGCCACCATCGTGGCAATGCGGGCGATCCGGCGGCAGACACTGTTGCAGGAGGAGCGCGCGCGCGAGCTCGAGATGTTCTCGGCGCGCGTGGCGCACGATCTCATGAGCCCGCTGCAGTCGGTGTCGCTGGCGCTCGAGCTCGGCCGCGAGCACCTGCGCGATCCGGCGCTGTCGAAGGTGATCGTGCGGGCGCTCGCGGTCCTGAAGCGCGTGCGCTCGATCGTCGACGACCTGCTCGAGTTCGCGCGCGCCGGCGGCAAGCCCGCGGCGGGCGCGCACGCGCCGGTGTCGACGGTGCTGAGCGACGTGATCGACGAGCTGCGGCCGACCGCCGAGCGCGCCGGCGTCGAGCTGCGCTGCGCGACGGTGGCGGCGGTGGAGGTCGCCTGCGCGCCCGGCATCTTGACGGTGGTCGTCACCAACCTCATCAACAACGCGGTCAAGCACATGGGTGAGCAGGCGGTGCGCCTGGTCTGCGTGAGCGCGCGCGACGGTAAGGACACGGTCTGCTTCGAAGTGGAAGACACGGGCCCCGGCCTCGACGCCGGGTTCGGCGTGGCGGCGTTCGAGCCCTACGTTCGCGGCACGACGACGGCCGAAGGGCTGGGGCTCGGGCTGGCGACCGTCAAGCGGCTGGTCGAAGCGCACGGCGGTCGGCTCGGCGTGCGGCGGCGCGACGGCGAGGGCGCGCTCTTCTGGTTCGAGCTCCCGCGCGCGCCCGCGGCGGCGGCGTCGGCGTAGCCGCGGCGCGCGACATTTTCGACTACCATGCGTTCGTGTCGAAGCGATCGTACGCGCTGCTCGTCGCCGCCACGCTGGCGGCCTACGCGTGGGCGCCGTGGTCGGGCTTCGTGTGGGACGACCATCATGTCATCGAGCACGGCCGGCTCATACAGTCGCTGACCAACGTGCCGCGTCTCTACGCGCACGACACCATGTTCAACAGCGACGGCGGCGTCTTCGCGACCGCGGCGGCCGTCGACACCTATCGTCCGCTGACGATGACGACGCTGTTCGTCGATCGCGCGATCTTCGGCGTCCACGCCGCCGGGTTTCACGTCACCAGCGTGCTCGTGCATCTCGGCTGCGTGCTCTTGACCTTCGCGCTGGCGATGGCGATCGGGCTGCGCGAGCGCGCGGCTCTGCTCGCCGCGGCGATCTTCGCGGTCCATCCGGCGATCTCGGAGGCGGTGCATTGGATCGACGGGCGCTCCGATCCGCTGTGCGTCCTCTTCTTCCTGGCGGCGCTGCTGGCGTGGCTGCGGGGACGGCTCGTCGCGTGCGCGGCGCTGTTCTTCCTGGCCACGTTATGCAAGGAGACGGCGTTCCTGTTGGCGCCGGCGGTGCTCACCTTGTCGTCGCGGCGCGTGCGCGCGCAATCGACCGCGGCCGCGCTGGCGCCGTGGCTGGCCGGCGGCGCCGTCGGCCTCGCCTTGCGGCTCGTCGCGCTGCATCGCACGGCCGTCGCGGCCAGCGCGGCGCACGTCGGCTACGCGATCGAGCGGCTGCCGGCGCTGTGGCTCGACGGGCTCATCAGCCTCGTGGTGCCGACGGCGCAGATGCCGGCGAGCCTGTTCGAGCGCTACCAGCAAGTCGCGCCGGCGCGCACGGCGATCGCGCTCGTGGTGATGGCGCTCGTCAGCGCGTTGGCGGTCGCGATGTACCGGCGGCGCGCGGTGGCGCCGGCGTGGTTCGTCGTCAGCTTCGCCGCGTCGCTGGCGCCGATCGCGCTCCTCGCCGCCGACGAAGGCTGGTTCGGATGGGGCCGCTATCTCTATCCGGCGGCGCCCATGTTCGCCGTCGCGGTCGTCGAGGTCGGCGACCAGCTCACGCGCGAGGTGCGCGCGCGCGTGCGATCGGCGCTGGCCGTCGCCGCCGTCGTCATCGTCATCCTGTGCGCGGCGCAGACCTTCGCGGCGGCGCGCGACTGGCGCGACGATCGTGCGTTCGCGACGGCGATGCTCGCCGATCATCCGGAGTCGTCCGCCGGTTGGTCGGAGCTCGCCGTCGTCGAGCTGCAGGATCACCATCCCGAGCGCGCGGCGGAGCTGGCGTCGCGCGCGGTCGAGATCGCGCCGCGAAACGGCCGCGGCTGGTCGCGATTGGCCACCGCGCTCATGCAGCTCGGGCGGCGCGCGGATGCTTTTGCCGCCGCCGATCGCGCGCTCGCGCTCGATCCCGGCGACGTCAACGGCAAGTACGTGCTCGCGATCCGCCGCCTCGGCGAGCGCAAGGAGGCCGACGCGGCCGTCCTGCTCGTCGAGGTGATCGCCAAAGAGCCCGAGCAACAGGGCCCGTGGCAGACGCTCGAGCAGGCCGCGCGGCACCTCGGCGCGTCGTCGGAGTTCGTGCGCACCGTCGCGCAGCTAAGCGCCGAGCCGCGCTACGCGGCCGTGGCGCAGCGGATCCGCGAGGCGCTACCGCGGTAGCTCGGCGACAAAGGCGATGATGCTGTCGACCGAGTCGAAGATGGCGGGATCGAAGTCGCGCGCCGCGAAGTCGACGCCGAACGACGCCTCGAGGAAGGCGACCATCTCGACCACGTCGACCGAGTCGATGCGCGCGCTCGTCAAGAGCGCCTCGTCGTCGGCGAACGGGCGGGTGTCGCCGCGATCGGCGAGGAGCGTGGCCAGCTTGGTGCGGATGCGTTCGCGTTCGTCCATGATCGTTCCTATGCGCCGAAGAGTCCGAGCACCCAGCGCACGTAGACGTCGGCGCCGATGGTGCGTTTGGGATCGTTGAAGACGAGCAGTACGGCGAAGAAGCCGAGCACGAACAGGTTCGCCAGCCGCGCGCGCCACCACGAGCGCGCCCGCCGCCGTCCGCGCAGCTGCGAGACACCGACGCCGACGCCGAGCACGACCGAGTAGAGCACGTAGGTCTGGAACGTGACCATCGCCTTGTAGGGCCCGTAGAGCGCCACGTACTCCATGTCGCGCAAGTAGTGAAAGAGGATGTTGCCGACGGCGGCCGCCGCGAACGTGGCCGCGAACGTGCGCAGCCGCGGGTGCCGTTTGAAGTGGCGCAGGTAGGTCGGATAGAAGAAAAAGTCGACGAGCAGCTCCTTGAAGTAGAAGAAGAAGCGATTGAAGAACTCGGCGATGGTGAGCGCCTCGAGCGGACGCCAGGTGTTGCGCAGCGCCTTCCAGCCGCTCATTCGGCAGATGCCGATGTACATGTGGCCCATGACGGCGATGTTGAAGGTCTCGTCGAACAGGTTGGCGAACAGCGACGCCCAGCGCCGGTGCCGCGCGATCGGCAGGGCGCTCGACATCGCCTCGTGCACCGTCGGTACGCCGAGCGATTCGTAGACCACGCGCTGAAAGCCGAGGCGCGCGAGCGCGAGGAGAAGCGCCCAGGCGAGGAGCTTCAGGCCCTTTAGCTGCCAGACCGCCAGCTCCTCGGCGGAGCGCACCTCGATCTTCGACAGGTAGGCGCCGCTCTTGGGAAACGGCGTGTGCGTCGAGCCCCAGAACGGCGTGTACGTGCCGAGCTGCACGAGGAGCGGCGCGCGCGCCTGGTTGCGCCGATCGTGGAGCGTGTACGCGAGAAACCAGATGAGCGGCGCGAGCGCGAAGAGAAAGCCCCAGGTCCAAAGCGCCAGCGCCGGATCGATCGGCGCGTAGGCGGCCACGCAGGCGGCGCCGACGAAGAGCGCGAGGAAGAGCGCGAGCGGCCGGCGTAGCAGGCGCGTGTCGGCGAAGCGCGTGGCGACGAGCGCGTAGAGGCCGCAGGCGACGATGGCTTCGACGAGCGAGATCAGGCGGAACGATCCCGGCAGCTGGATGCCGAGGATCCCGGACATCACGCCGATGGCGCGCCAGCTGTGCGGCACGCGCAACGACAGCAGCAGCGCGCCGACGACGGCGACGACGACGCGGCGATGACGCGGCAGCGCGGTGGTGACGGCGACGGCGGCGACGACGAACCAGCCCGGCGCCAGCGGCGAGAGCCGGCGCAGCGGCCACAACAGCGCGGCGAGCGCGGCGATGAGCGCGAGCTTGCCCGCGAGCGTCTGCCCGAACGCGACGAGGCGCGCCTGGCGCTCGAGCGGCGGGATCAGACGCAGGCGCATCGGTTCCATCTTACTTGATACAATCGCGCCGGGAGCGTTTCGATGCCGACGCACAACCTGGCGCTCGAGTTCGCGCGGTGGCGTCGCGTGGCGCCCGAGCGGGTCGCGCTCGTCGTCGACGGCGTGGCGTACGACTATCGCGCGCTCGGCGACTTCGCCGGTCGCGTCGCGGCGTGGCTGCGTCCGCTGGGCGCGCCCGAGCGCGAGCTCGTCGTCGGCATCCTGGCGGCGCGCAGCCTCGACGCGCTC
>DASXOU010000455.1:0-3682 GCA_036494045.1 Polyangia bacterium
CCTCGAGGAGCTGCGCGCCACGCTCGGCACCAGCGACGAGCACCTGCAGGAGCTGGAGAGCATCCTGACCGCGCTCGACAAGCTGGCGCCGCGCGAGGAGGTCTCGCCCGACGCCGTCGTCGAGCGCGCGCGCGAAAAAGAGGTGGCCAAGCGCCGCCTGGCCGCGCTCTTCGAACAAAGCCCGCGCATCGCCGCGTTCGTCGACGAGAACGTGCGCATCTTCAACGGCACGCCCGGCGACGCGCGCAGCTTCGATCTCCTCGACGAGCTGCTCGAGCATCAAGCCTATCGCCTCGCCCATTGGCGCGTCGCCGGCGAGGAGATCAACTATCGCCGCTTCTTCGACATCAACTCGCTCGCCGCCATCTGCATGGAGGACGAGCGCGTCTTTGCCGACACGCATCAACTGATCTTCCGCCTCGTCGACGAAGGCAAGGTCACCGGCCTGCGCATCGACCACCCCGACGGGCTCTACGCGCCGTCGGCCTACTTCCGCCGCCTGCAGCGGCAGAAGGACGGAATCTACGTCGTCGTCGAAAAGATCCTCGAAGGCCACGAGAAGATGCCCGCCGGCTGGCAGGTCGACGGCACCACCGGCTACGAGTGGCTGATCTCGGTCAACGGCCTCTTCGTCGACGGGCGTCACGCCGCCGCCTTCTCCGAGCTCTACGAGCGCTTCACCGGCATCCGTCAGTCGTGGCCGGCGCTGGTGATCGAAAAGAAGCGCAGCCTCATGCGCTCGTCGATGGCGTCGGAGATCAACATGCTCGCGCACCGGCTCAACCGGCTCTCCGAGGCCAACCGGCGCACGCGCGACTTCACGCTCAACGCGCTCACCGGCGCGCTCGTCGACTACGTGGCGCGGCTGCCGATCTATCGCACCTACGTCGAGGGCAACGACGCCGCCTCGGTCGACGAGCGCGATCGCGCGTACATCGAATCGACCATCCGCGCCGCCAAGCGCGCCTCGCGCGAGCTCAATCGATCGATCTACGATTTTCTGCGCTCGCTGTTGCTCCTCGAGAATCCCACCGACGAGTCGCGCGAGTTCGTGCGCAAGCTGCAGCAGGTCACCGGCCCGGTCACGGCCAAGGCGATCGAGGACACCGCCTTCTACTTGTACAACCGCCTGGTGTCGCTCAACGAGGTCGGCGGCGATCCGCAAAAGTTCGGCACGCCCGTCGAGGAATTCCATCGCGACAACGCGGCACGCCTCGCCGATTGGCCCGGCTCGCTCAACACCACCGCCACGCACGACACCAAGCGCGGCGAAGACGTGCGCCTGCGCATCGACGCGCTCTCCGAGATCCCCGTCGAGTGGGAGCAGCGCATCCAGCGCTGGGCCGGCCTCGCCGCCGCCTTCAAGACCCACGACGACGGCGAGCTCATCCCCGACGCCAACGACGAGCTCTGCGTCTACCAGACGCTGGTCGGCAGCTTCCCCGACGACGGCCGCGTCACCGACGACTATCGCGCGCGTATCGGCGGCTACCTCGACAAGGCGCTCAAGGAGGGCAAGGCGCACTCGTCATGGACCAACCCCGACGAGGCGTACGAAAAAGCGACGCGCGAGTTCGCCGACGCGCTGTTGTCGTCGCCGCCGTTTCTCGCCGACTTCGTGCCGTTCGTGGCGCGCGTGGCGGCGGCGGCGCGCGTCTCGTCGCTGGCCGAGGTGGCGCTGAAGATGGCGGCGCCCGGCGTGCCCGACGTCTATCAAGGCTGCGAGCTGTGGGATCTGTCGCTCGTCGATCCCGACAATCGGCGGCCGGTCGACTTCGTGCTGCGCCGCCGGCTGCTCGACGGCATCGTGCGCCGCGTCAGCGAAGGCGCCGAGTCGCGCGTGCAGCTGGCGCGCGAGGTCGCGCAGCCGGGCGCGCTCGTCGACGGGCGCGCCAAGCTGCTCCTCATCCGCGAGGCGCTGCGCTTCCGTCGCGCGCACGGGCCGCTCTTCCTCGAAGGCGAATACCTGCCGCTCGCCGTCGACGGGCCCGACGCCGCGCACGTGGTCGCGTTCGCGCGCCGCCACGGCGCCGAGCGGCTCATCTGCGTCGTGCCGCGCCTGGTGCTCACGCTCCACGATCGCGGCGCCGCCGGTGCTCTCGCCATCGACGCGCGTATCACGCTGCCGCCGGAGCTACGCGGCGCGCTCGCCGACGTCGTCACCGGCCGCGCGCAGCCCGCCGCCGACACGCTCGCCGTCGCCACGCTGCTCGGCGACTTTCCGGTGGCGCTGCTCGCGTCCTGATGCACGACGTCGTCGACGTTGTTGTGATTGGCGCCGGCGTCGCCGGCCTCGCCGCCGCCGGCCGGCTGGTCGCGCGCGGCGCCGACGTCGTGGTCTTCGAGGCGCGCACGCGCGCCGGCGGCCGCGTCCACACGCTGCGCCCGCGCGATTGGCCCGCGCCCGTCGAGGAAGGCGCCGAGTTCGTGCACGGCCGCGATCCGGCGCTGATGCGCCTCATCCGCCGCGCGCGCGCCCACGCCGACACGCACGCGGAGTCTGCGCACTGGCTCGTCGACGCCCACGGCCGCCTGCGCGACGGCGCGCCCGTGTGGGAAGCGGGCCTCCCCGTCATGTCCGACGACGGCGCCGGCGAACGATCGATGGCCGCGAAAATCCGCGACGCGCGCCGCCACGGCCTTGCCGCCGACGCTGCCGACTTCGCGCTCGCCTACGTCGAAGGCTTCCACGCGGCCGATCCGGCGCGCGCGTCCGCCCGCGCGCTCGCCGAGCAGCAAGAGACCGCCGACGACGAGCACGGCGACGAGATCCGCCGCGTGCGCGAAGGCTACGACGCGATCGTCGCGCGCCTGTTGGACGACGTCGGCCGCGCGCGCGTGCGGCTCGGTGCGATCGCGCGCACCATCCGCTGGCGCCGCAGCCACGTCGAGGTCGAGCTGCGCGCCGCGCTCGACGATCGTCCGCTGCCGCCGGTGCGCGCGCGCCGCGCCGTCGTCACGCTGCCCATCGGCGTCCTACAGGCGCGCCGCGGCGCCGCGCGCGTGACGTTTTCGCCGACGCTGCCGTCGCCCAAACGCGCCGCGATCGCCACCCTCGCCGCCGGCGACGTGGTCAAGGTCGCGCTCGCGTTCCGCGAGCCGTGGTGGCAGCCGCTCGAGCGCCGCCTCGGCTCGTCGCTGTCGTTCGTGCACCAACGGCGCGCGCCGGTGCCGACCTGGTGGCGCCCGCTGCCGTTCGACGGCCCGATGCTGATGGGCTGGGCCGGCGGCCCCGCCGCACGCCGACTCCGCGGCAAGCCGCCCGCCGCCATCGCGCGCCTGGCGCTGGCGTCGCTCGGGCGCACGCTGCAAACGCCCTCGGCGCGCCTGCGCGATCTGCTCTCGTCGTGGCACGTCGTCGATTGGGCGTCCGATCCGTTCGCTGCCGGCGCCTACAGCTGGGTCCCCGTCGGCGCCCTCGACGCCCAAGCGCTCCTCGCCGCCCCCGTCGACGACACGCTCTTCTTCGCCGGCGAAGCCACGAACGCCGAAGGCAACAGCGGCACCGTCCACGGCGCGCTCGCCACCGGCCTCCGCGCCGCCGACGCCATCCTGCGCGCCTGATCGCCGGCACGCGGAACGATCTACACTGCGCCCATGCTCGCGGTCGCCTTCGAAGGGTGCGCCTGCCGCGCCGCCTTCCACGCCGGTGTCGCCGCCGCGCTCTCGGAGCGCGCGCTGC
>DASXOU010000456.1:0-1822 GCA_036494045.1 Polyangia bacterium
CGTCGTGCGCGACAACGCGCAGTGCGGCTTTCGCTATCGCCACTCCGACATTCCCGCCGCCGACGTCGTCACCGGCGCGCGCCTGCGCTTGCAGACGCGACCGCGCGCCGAGATCGAAGCGGTGGTGCGCGATCTGCGCGACCGACGCAAATCGCGCGAGCCGCACGGCGTGCCCAACGCGGGCTCGATCTTCAAGAACCCGCCGAACGACTTCGCCGGGCGCCTCATCGAAGCGTGCGGCTTGAAGGGCCGTCGCGTCGGCGGCGCCGAGGTCTCGCCCGTGCACGCCAATTGGCTGGTCAACGCCGAAGGCGCGACCGCGAAAGATTTTCTGGCGCTGGAGGAGATCGTGCGCGCCGCCGTCGTAGAAAGGTTCGGCATTCGACTCGAGCTCGAAGTCAAAGTCGTCGGAGAGGACGCATGAGCAATTTCAGCGGCAAACGAATCGGCGTGATCATGGGCGGCCCGTCGTCGGAGCGCGACGTCTCCCTCAACTCGGGCCGCGGCATCCACAGCGCGTTGCAGTCGAAGGGCTACGACGCCGTGGCCATCGATTGGAAGGGCGGCGCCGACGATCTCGGCTCCCACTTGCGCCGCGAAAAGATCGACGCCGCGTGGATCGCGTTGCACGGCACCTACGGCGAGGACGGCTGCGTCCAGGGCCTGCTCGAATGTTACGGCGTGCCCTACACCGGCTCGGGCGTGCTCGCCTCGGCGCTGGCGATGGACAAGGTGGCGACGCGCCGCATCTTCGATCAAGAGTCGATCGAATCGCCGCGCTGGCGCCGCTATCACGGGCCGGCCGACGTCGCGCGCATCGGCTTTCCGCTCGTCGTCAAGCCCTCGTCGGAGGGATCGTCGGTCGGCGTCTCGATCGTCAAGGATCAATCGCAGCTGCAAGCCGCGCTCGACGCCGCCAAGAAGTGCCACGGCATCGTGCTGCTCGAGGAGTACATCAAGGGCCGCGAGATCAACGTCGGCGTCCTCGACGACGAAGCGCTCGGCGAGGTCGAGATCCGCCCGGCCACCGAGTTCTACGACTACGAAGCGAAATACCTGCGCAACGACACGCAGTACCTCGTGCCGGCGCCAATCACCGACTCGGAGCGGCGCGTGCTGCACGATCTCGCGGTGCGTGCGCACAAGGCGCTCGGCTGCGCCGGCGCGACGCGCGTCGATTTGATCCTCGCCGAGGGCGGGCGCGCGGTCTGCCTCGAGATCAACACGCTGCCGGGCATGACCGATCATTCGCTCCTACCGAAGATCGCCGCGCATCGCGGCATGGACTACGCCACGCTCGTCGAGCGCATCCTCGACACCGCCGCGCTGCACGCCTGACGCTCGCGCTCGGGTAACCGGCGGATTCCGCGCGATCCGCTCCAGTTTCTCGCGCGATTTTTTGCGCGCTCCGAACGGCCGGCATACAAGCGTAAGACATGCTGCCCAAGGCCCGCTCGAGGTCCGCGCGCCGTCACGGCTGGTCGATCTTCGGCCGCCGTGGCAATCGCCGCGTGCGCTCGTCGTCGCCGGCCCTGCCGCGTCCGCCGCGTCCGCCGTTCTGGGTGAGCGCGTGGGGCGCGTTGAAATCGTGGCGGCGTTCGCTCCTCGTCGCTGCCGTCGGCATGACGCTGGCGGCGAGCGCGTGGGCGGGGCGCTGGTACGTGACGCACTCGCGCCACTTCGCGGTGCGCCAGGTGCGCGTCTCGCCGACGATGCACGTCACCGCCGAGGCGCTCGTCGCGCGCGCCAATGTGCCGCTCGGCGTGAACCTGTTTGCCGTGCAGCGCGAAGAGGTCGCGCGCGCCGTCTCACAAGAGCCGTG
>DASXOU010000457.1:0-2217 GCA_036494045.1 Polyangia bacterium
CCGCCATCGCCGCCATCGGCCGTCCCGCGTTCGGGCTCTCGGTGCGCGCGCCGTCGCGCCACCAGACCCGCAGCGCGCCCGCCGCCGACGCGCCGACGAGCGCGCTGGCGACGACGAACAGCGCCGCGGTCACGCGCGCGGGCACGAGGTTGGCCGCGTCGTCGAGGCGCGCCGCCGCTTTGCCCAGCCACTCGGTCTCGCCGTGATAGCCGATCATCGCGTCGAGCGTGTTGCACGCGCGATAGGCGAGCGCGCCGGGCACGCCGGCGACGGCGAAGAAGAGAAGCGGCGCGACCACCGAGTCGGACGCGTTCTCGGCGACCGACTCGACCGCCGCCGCGGCGAGGAGCGGCTCGTCGAGGAGCGCCGTGTCCCGCGAGACCAAGGAGCGCAGGCCGAAGCGCGCGCGCGTCACGTCGCCGTCGGCGAGCGCGCGCGCCACCGCGGTCGCGGCTTCGCCGAGCATGCGCACCGAGAGCGCGGACTTGAGGAGGTAGATCTCGACGACGATAGCGAGGAGTGGCGCGTGCGCGCCGAGCACACGGCACAGCGCCCAGGCCGCGCCGCCGAACACGAGCGGCCCGGCGAGCGCCATCATCGCGCCGTACGCGAACGCCGCCGCCGGCCGTTTCGGCGCACGCCGTCGCAGCGCGCCGTAGAAGCGGCCCATCCACACCACCGGGTGCATTCCGTCGGGCGGCTCGCCCGCGATGACGTCAGTGGCCAGGGCGCCGGCGAGCACGACGAGGGCGTGCGCCGCCGGGGTCATCCGCGCGCCACGCGCCCCTGCACTCCGCGCGCGACCTCTTCGGCGATCCAGCGCCGCACGCCGCGCGCGACCGCTTCGCGCACCACGCCGCCGACGAGCGCGCCAGCCGCGGTGTGCTTGCCGACCCAACGCAGCGGCTCGCCGGTCTCGGGCGCCGCGACGACGATGCAGTCGGTGCCGGTGCCGGTGGCGAGCCCCTGCGAGCGGCGGCTCGGCACGCGCCCGTCGAGGACGGCGGCGGTGCGCGCCTCGGACGCGATCGAGAGCGCCTCGGCCAGCCCCGCTTCGTCGAGCGCGTGCGAGAGCTGCACCAGCACGTTGATGGTGCCGACGCGCGGCGCCAGCAGCATGGGGCCGGGCGCGTCGCCGGCCGCGAGCGCGTTGCCGAGGCCGACGGTGGCGACGGCGCGCGCGGCCACGCCGTCGCGCTGCTTTTCGACGCAATCGAAGGTCGACAGCGCGCGCGCGGTCATCATGCCGACGGCGTGCTCGAGCCCGTGCTGCTTGAGCGTGTCGGCGAGCAGCTTGGCCGCGTCGACCGAAGGCGACAGCTCGCCGCGCTCGACGTAGCGCCACGCCACCGCGCGCGTCAGGCCGAGCCCGCCGCCGCACAGCGCCCACGAGAGCGTGCGATGCACGCGCGGAAAGCGCACCACCAGGAGCCGCTCGTCGTCGAGCAGCGACGGCCATCCGCCGATCATCCGACCCACCTCGCCCTCATGCGGGTCACGACATACGCTCGGCGGCGGGCAGCGTCAAGGCGATTCAGCGCAGCTTGAGCGGCAACCCGGCGGCGACGAGGAAAACTTCATCACAGGCGGAAGCGAGGCGCTGATTGGTCCAGCCGGCGACGTCGCGAAACCGTCGCGCGAGCGCATTTTCCGGGACGATGCCGGCGCCGACCTCGTTGGTGACGAAGACGATCGGGCACGCGGCGGCGCGCGCGGCGGCGGCGACCTCGTCGGCGGCGGCGAGGAGCGCATCGTCGGCGGCGCCGTCGAGCATGAGGTTCGACAGCCAGATCGTCACGCAGTCGACGAGCACGCCCGCTTCGCTGGGCGCGCGGATGGCGTCGGCGAGCGCGCGCGGCGCTTCGACCGTGTGCCAGCTGTCGCCGCGGCGCGCGCGATGATGCGCGATGCGCGCGCGCATCTCGTCGTCGAGCGCTTCGGCGGTGGCAACGTAGCGCCACGGTCCGGCGGGCGCGAGCGCGGCCAGGCGCGACTCGGCGAAGCGGCTCTTGCCCGAGCGCGCGCCGCCGGTGACGAGGGCGAGGCGCGACGACTCTTTGCTCATGGGCGCACCGCCCACGCCGCCGCGGCGACGTACGTGGTGAGCTCGGCGAGCTTGACGACCGCGCCCAAGGTATCGCCGGTGATCCCGCCGAGCGCGCGCCAAAAGCGCCAGGCACCGACGAGCGCGACCATCCCCGCGGCGCCGGCGGCGGC
>DASXOU010000458.1:0-7562 GCA_036494045.1 Polyangia bacterium
AACGCGGTCACGCACGGCATCGAGCCCGAGGCCGAGCGCGTGGCGCGCGGAAAGCCGCCGAGCGGCTGCATCACCGTCGAGGTGGTACGCCACGAGCATCGCATCGCCTTTTCCTGCCGCGACGACGGCCGCGGCATCGACGCCGAGGCGGTGCGGCGCGCGGCGGTCGCGCGCGGCGTCGTCACGCCGGCGGCGGCGGGCGCGCTCGGCCGCGACGAGACCCTCCGGCTCGTCCTGAAGTCGGGCGTGAGCACCGCGCCGCGTGTGACCGAGCTGGCCGGGCGCGGCGTCGGGCTCGACGCGGTGCAGACGGCGGTGGCGCAGCTCGGCGGCGAGGTCGCCATCGCGAGTGTGCCCGAGCGCGGCGTCACCATCACGCTGTCGGTGCCGGTGGCGCTCTCGTCGCTGACGGCGCTCGTCGTCGAAGCCGCCGGCGTGGCCGCGTCGCTGCCGCTCGATGCCGTGCGCTCGACCGTGCGTCTCGCCGCCGCCGACGTCGTTACCGCTGCCGAGCACGACACCATCGTCGTCGACGGCGCCGCCGTGCCGTTTCTGCCGCTGGCGACGGCGTTGCGCCGCCCGCTGCCGGCGCTGCGGCGCTCGGAGCCGTGGTCGGCGGTGGTGATCGAGGCCGACGGCCTGCGCGCCGCCGTCGGTGTCGATCGCTTGGTCGGCACCAGCCCGGTGGTGCTGCGTCCGTTGCCGCGCCTCTGCGGCGCCGCGCCGGCGGTGCTGGGCGCGTCGCTCGACGCCGACGGCAATCCGCAGATCGTGCTCGATCCGCTGGCGCTGGCGCGCGCGGCGCGGGCCGGACGCGGTGCCATCGCCGATCTGCCACCGCGCGAGCGTCCGCCGGTGCTCGTCGTCGACGACTCGTTGACCACGCGCATGCTCGAGCAGAGCATCCTCGAATCGGCCGGCTACGACGTCGAGCTGGCGACCTCGGCCGAAGAGGCGCTCGAGCTGGCGCGCCGCCGCCGCTACAGCCTGTTCATCGTCGACGTCGAGATGCCGGGCATGAACGGCTTCCAATTCCTCGACGTCGTGCGCGGCGACGCCGAGCTGCGCGGCACGCCCGCCATCCTCGTCACCTCGCGCAACTCCGCCGACGACAAGCGGCGCGGCACGCAAGCGGGCGCGCGCGCCTACATCGTCAAGAGCGAGTTCCATCAGGGGCGCCTGCTCGACACCATCCGCGAGCTGGTCGGCTGATGCCGATCCGCGTTCTGGTGGCCGAGGATTCGCTGACGGTGCGCAAGCGCCTCGTCGAGGTCTTGTCGTCCGATCCCGAGCTCGAGGTCGTCGCCGAAGCGGAGGACGGCCGTCGCTGCATCGAGCTCTGCCGCGACCTTCGGCCCGACGTCATCACGCTCGACATGGTGATGCCGGTGATGAGCGGCCTGGCCGCGACCGAATACATCATGGCCTATTGTCCGACGCCGATCGTGATCGTCTCGGCGTCGATGAACCGCGGCGACGTCTTCCGCACCTACGACGCGCTCGCCGCCGGCGCCATCGAGGTCGTGGAAAAGCTGCGCGACGACGAGGCCGTCGACGCGTGGGCGAGCCGCCTCTTGTTCACGGTCAAGGTCGCCTCGCGCGTCAAGGTGATCACCCATCCGCGCCTGCGGCTCGACAGCGCGCGCTCGGCGGCGCGCCTCGGCGGCGCCATCGGCCTCGATCGGCCGCTCGAGCTCGTCGCCATCGGCGCCTCGACGGGTGGGCCCTCCGCCGTCGTCGAGGTCTTGCGCGGGCTGCCGGCCGATTTCGCGGTGCCCATCCTGCTCGTCGTGCACATCGATCAAGCGTTCGGAAAATCGTTCGCCGAGTGGCTCGACGGGCAGTCGCCCTTGCGCTGCCGGCTCGCCGTCGACGGCGAGCCGCTGCCGGCGCAGGGCCTCCTGATGGCGCCGCCCGATCATCACATGGTCCTGCGCGACGGCGTGCTGCGCCTCTCGCGCGATCCGCCGCGCCACTCATGCCGCCCGTCGGTGGACACGCTCTTCGATTCGCTGGCGCCGCTGGGCGCGCGCGTGGCCGCCTGCCTGCTCACCGGCATGGGCCGCGACGGCGCCGAGGGGCTGCTCGCGATCCGCCGCGCCGGCGGCGTGACCATCGCGCAGGACGAGGCGACGTCGATCGTGTTCGGCATGCCGCGCGAGGCGATCGCGCTCGGCGCCGCGCTGCACGTGTTGCCGCTCGAGCGCATCGCGCCGACCGTGAGCGCGCTCATGTCGCCGCCGCGGAGCCGGCCGTGAAGCCGCACGTCCTCGTCGTCGACGACAGCTTGACCGTGCGCAAGCACCTCGAAGAGGCGCTCGACGCCGCCGGCTTCGCCACCACGCTCGCCGACAGCCTCGCCGCCGCGCGCCGCGCCATCGCCGCCGATCCCGAGCTGGCGCTGGTGCTGCTCGACGTCGTCCTGCCCGACGGCGACGGCATCGAGCTATTGGCCGCGATCAAAGAGGCGCCGGCGACGGCGGCGCTGCCGGTGCTCTTGCTCTCGTCGGAGTCCGAGGTGCGCGATCGCGTGCGCGGCCATCGCACCGGCGCCGACGAATACGTGGGCAAGCCCTACGACGCGTCCTACGTGGTCGCGCGCGCGCGCGAGCTCATCGGCAAGCGCCAGGGCTCGGCGCACGCCGGGTCGGTCGTGCTGGTCATCGACGACAGCCCGACCTTCCGCGAAGGCTTGCGCCTCGAGCTCGAGCAGGCCGGCTACGTCGTCGTCACCGCCGCGACGGGCGA
This sequence comes from Polyangia bacterium, assembly GCA_036494045.1. Lineage (GTDB taxonomy): Bacteria > Myxococcota_A > Polyangia > Palsa-1104 > Palsa-1104 > JAQBQH01. The sequence continues at coordinate 2,749 of DASXOU010000458.1, forward strand.
GGAGGGGCTGCGCACCGCCGTCGGCTTGCAGCCGGGCGCCGTCATCGTCGACGGCAGCATGCCCGGCATCGACGGCGCCACCGTCATCCGCCGCATGCGCCAGGACGCGATCTTGCGGCGCACGCCCTGCCTGCTCCTGACCGCGTCGGAAGATCGCAGCAACGAGGTCCGCGCGCTCGACGCCGGCGCCGACGCCTACGTGCGCAAGGAGGACGAGCCCAACGTCATCCTGGCGCGGCTGGCCGCCGTCTTGCGCTCGTCGTCGTCGTCACCGGGCAGCGCGCCGGCGCGCGCCAGCTTCCTCGGGCCCAAGAAGATCCTCGCCGTCGACGACAGCGCCACCTTCCTGCAGGAGCTGGCGTCGCAGCTGCGCGACGAGAGCTACGACGTCGTGCCGGTGCGCTCGGGCGAGGAGGCGCTCGAGCTGCTCGCCGCGCAGTCGGTCGACTGCATCCTCCTCGATCTCGAGATGCCGGGACTGTCGGGCCAGGAGACCTGCCGGCGCATCAAGGCGACGCCGTCGGGGCGCTCGATTCCGCTGCTCATCTTGACCGCGCGCGAAGACCCGGGCGCGATGATCGACAGCATGAACGCGGGCGCCGACGACTACGTGCCGAAGTCGAGCGACTTCGAGATCCTCAAGGCGCGATTGCGCGCGCAGCTGCGGCGCAAGCAGTTCGAAGAGGAGAGCCACGCCCAGGAGCTGGCGCGCACGCGTGCGGCGCTGCTCTCCGAGGTGCAGCAGAAGAACGCCGAGCTGGTGCAGGCCAATCGGCTCAAGACCGAGTTCCTCGCCAACATGTCGCACGAGCTGCGCACGCCGCTCAACTCGATCATCGGCTTCACCGAGGTGCTCATCGACGAGAAGTTCGGCGGGCTCAACGAGCGCCAGCGCCGCTACTTGCAAAACGTTCATCAGAGCGGGCGCCATCTTTTGCGGCTGATCAACGATCTCCTCGATCAATCGAAGATCGAAGCCGGCCGCCTCGAGGTCGCGCGCCAACGCTGCGCGGCGCGCCATCTCACCTACGAGGCGGTGACGACGGTGCAGCCGATGGCCGACGCCAAGCAGATCACGCTGGTCACCGATCCGCGCGATGCGCCGCGCCTGCCGTTCGTCGCCGGCGACATGACGCGCTTTCGTCAGGTCATCTTCAACCTGCTCGCCAACGCCATCAAGTTCACGCCGATCGGCGGCCGCGTCGAAGTGCGCTCGCAGCTCGGCGCCGATGGCAGCTACGTGCGCACGACGGTGAGCGACACCGGGCCGGGCATCCCTGCCGACGAGATCGGGCGGCTCTTCACGCCGTTCACGCAGCTCCCCGGCACGCGCGAATTGCACGTCACCGGCACCGGCCTCGGCCTGGCGCTGTCGAAGAACCTCGTCGAGCTGATGGGCGGGCGCATCGGCGTCGTGAGCACGCCCGGCGAAGGCGCCACGTTTTTCGTCGAGCTGCCGGTCTACGACGCCGCCGAAGGCACCAGCGAATAGCCGCGCCGCTCGACGGCGAGATGGAACGCGATGCCCGCGCCGTATACGAGGAGCGCGAAGAACACGAAGAACTGCGCGCCGGCGAGCGCGACGTGCGCGGCCAGGACGGCGTACATGAGCGGCATCTGCAAGATGTAGATGGCGTAGGACGCGCGGCCGAGCCCGACGAGCGGACGCGACCCGAGAAAGCGCGCCACGCCGCCCTGCGCGCTCGCCGCCGCCCACACGAGCGCGCCGAACGCGGGCAGAAGCAGTGCATTGTGCACGAGCGCGAACGGCACGCGATCGCTCGCGGCCAGCAGCACGACGGCAGCGGCGAGCGCGAGCGGCCCGAGCCAGCGCGGCGCCGCGCGCTTGCGATCGAAGGCGAGCCCGAGCGTCAGCCCGAAGGCGAACTCGGGCAGCCGCGCCGGCGGGAAGAACTTCAAGAAGTCGATGAAGAATGCGTTGCTGTCGGGCCCGACGGCGCCGTCGGGGGCGAGCCAGCTATAGGCACCGGCGAGCGCGAGCGCGGTCATCCAAAGGCCGCCGAGCACGACGAAGCGTGCCCGCCACGTCGGCAGCCGCAGAAGCGCGCGCACCAGCGCCGGGAAGACGAGATAGAACGCGAGCTCGACCGAGATGCTCCACGCCGGCAGGTTCCACGTCAGCGCCAGAGGCGGCCACCACGCTTGCAGCATCGCCAATTGCAAGAGGCCGCCCGGCACGCTGGCGCTGACGCTCGAGGCGCCACCGACGAGGAGCGGCGCGATCAAGATCAGCCACGCCGCGAAGTACGCGGGCGCCACGCGCGACAGGCGCCGCGCCAAGAACGCGCGATGCTCGAACGTGCCGTCGGCGATGCGCCGCTTCTCGCCGATCGCCAGCACGAACCCCGAGAGCACGTAGAAGAACGACACGCCGACGAAGCCGCTCGACGCCAGCGCGCGCAGCGGCGCCGGCGCATGCTCGACCAGCGGCCGGCCGAAGTGAAAGAAGAACACGTAGAGCGACGCGAACGGGCGCAGCCCGGTCAGCGCGTCGATGCGCCGCGCCTGATTCACGCGACCACGCTCGCACGCGCGTCGCGAGCGCCCGCCGACGCTTCGGCTACGGTCGCGTCAACTCGGCGCGCCTACTTCGTGATCATCGTCGAGTCGAGCATCGAGCCGTCGTCGCGATACGCGGTCATCTGCAGCGACCCCGGCATGATGCGAATGACCGCGTAGCAATAGGTCTTCTCGGAGAAGGCGGTCCAGTAGCTCGAGCCCGAGTCGTAGAGATCGGCGCCCGCCGCGCCGACGACGAAGTAGACGGTCGCGCCCGCCGTCGTCGGCTGCACCACGTCGCCGTGCATCGGCTTGGAGCGCTCGTAGTCGTGATCGTGGCCGTTGAACACCACGTCGACCTGATCGCTGTCGACAGTGCTGAGCCAGTCGGCGCGCATCGTGGTCACGTCCTCGGGGTGCGGACCGGCCGCCGCCGAGTACATGGGCTTATGGTGCATGAGGATGTTCCACGGCTGTCCGATGCCCGCTTTCAGGTTCGTGTCGAGCGTCTGCAGGATCGATCCCGTCAGATCGGCGGGATTGATCGGCGTATCGTTGGCGACGGTGAGGTGCACGCCGCCGAACTGCACGGCGAAGTTCTGCTCGTCGCCGGGCATGGCGAACTGCGAGAACCAGTTGACCGAGCTGACGTCGTGGTTGCCGTGCGCCAGGATCATCGGCACCAGCGGCAGCTCATCCTGCACCGCCATGAACCACGCTTCCCACTCGTCCTGAATCGGACCCAGGGTGGTGCCGTCGCCGGAGAAGAGGATGATGTCCGGCGTCGCGGTGGCGAACGCCTGCTTGAGCTCGGTGCCCCACTCGGAGTAGCCGTCGCGTGTGTCGCCGATGACGAGGATGGTCATGGGCGCGCTCGGATCCATCGGCAGCGTGCGGAACGTGTAGGTGGGCGACCACGACTCGGTGCCGCTCTGATCGATGCCTCCGACGCGATACGTATATTCGGTGTCGGGAGTGAGGCCGCACAGATGAGTCTCGTGCATGCGCACCTCGGTCAGCCCCGTCGAGGTCGGCGCGTCGAGATCGTAGACGAAGGTGAAGCCGCTCTCGCTCTGATCGGTGGCGCCGTTGACGCCGAACTGCACCGTCGTCGCCAGCGAGGTCTCGTCGTTGGTGCGCCACAAGATGGCGGCGCCGGTGCGCGGATCCTGTCCGACGTTGACGTGCACGAACTTCGGCGTCGGATCTTTTCCCAGCACCGGCGACGACGGCTCCGGCACCGACGCGCCGTCGGCGGTCGAGACCGAGTAGCCGCACTTGTCGAGCATGATGGTGCCGCCCTGGTGCAGATCGTGGCCCTGGTGCGCGGTCTCTTTTTCGAAGAAGCAACCGGCGGCGAGGAGCGGCAGACAAACGAGGATCAGGCGCTGCATTTTCTTACTCCAACTTGTACGTCAGCTGCAGGACCACGGAGTCATTGTTGTACGTCGCCTTGCGTCCGGCGACGTCGACGGTATCGAGCTCCTGGTTGTGCGTGTAATTGAGCTGCAGCTTGAGGTTGTGTCCGCGGTGAAAATAGTTCAATCCGGCGACATAACCGGCGCGCGCCTGCGTCGGATCGCCCGGGCCGGTGATCGGCACCGTCTGGTTCGGCGCCACCGCCTCGAAGCGGAACGTGACCTCGAAGCGGCGATAGATCTTGCCCGGCAGCGGCAGAAGATATCCCGCCTGCGCGTTGAATCCCTGCTCGTGATACGCCTGCTTGGGCGCGCCCGGCGAATAGGTGATGTGTCCCCAGAAATATTCGGCGTAGAGGCTGAGCCCGCGCCACGACCAGAACGCGTCGGCGCCGAGGAGCAGATCGAATTCGTTGAAGTCGCCGTCGTTCTTCTTCGCGTACGAGATGTCGCCGGCGATCCAGATGGCGTCGGGTCCGAGCGCCGACTCCAGCAGCGGCGCGCGATCGCCGATGGGCCGGAACGCCGCGCGGCCGACGTACATGAAGTTCTGATCGAGGTTCTCGACGATGTTGATGCCCTTGCCGTTGTAGATGCCGGCGGACACCTCGAGCCAGCGCACGTACGGCACCTGCAGCGTGCCCGAGAAGCCGAGCTGGCGACCCGGCGTCAGCGTGGTGAGCTGCGCGTAGTCGACCATCTGCAGCGTGTTCGCCGGCAGGATCGTCTGCCGCGAGAACGGCGCGAAGTGCTGACCGGCGGTCAGTCGCCAGTGGCCGCCGCCGGGAAGATCGGCCGAGCCGGAGATCCACGCGTCGAGCAGCTGGAACGACGGCACCATGTCCGCTTCGATGCGCGCTTCCCAATAGATCGAGT
>DASXOU010000459.1:0-12036 GCA_036494045.1 Polyangia bacterium
GCCTGGTGGCGCCGCGCGGCTACCTTGTGCGACGAAGTCGAGATGCGCCTACATGCCGCCGGCGTGCGCTGGGAGCTCGGCCACGTCCTCGGCGGCGGCGAGGGCGCGACGCTCATGGCCGACGCCGAGGCGACGCTGCGCGCCGCCGGCGTACGCGCGCCCGTCCGCATGGTCACGACGTTCACGGGCGGCATCACGACCTAAAGTTCCGCGCGCGGCTGCCGATGCAGTAGACGTGAGACACATCGTCGTCCTCCTCGGCATCCTGGGCGCGTCGCTCGCCAGCACCTCGGCGAGCGCGAAGGTCAAAAAGCCGCTCGTCACGGAGCGCGAAGAGGTGGCGGCCCCCGTCGTCGCCGCCGCTTTCGATCCCGACGAGGCCGCGCGCCAGATCCGCGCGCACATGAGCGGCGTGCGCGCCTGCTACGAGCGCGTCAGCCGCGCCGACTCGTCGCTGCACGGCAAGCTGCAGATCGGCTTCGACGTCGGCGACTCGGGTCAGGTGGCGGCGACGCAGATCGAGGTCAACGGCCTGCGCGTCGACGCCGATTGGGCGACCACGTCGCAGCTCGCCGGTTGCATCCGCGGCCAGGCGCTCGGTTGGCGCTTGTCGCCCGAAGGCAGCGCCGGCGGCGCCCACGTCTCGTTCGTCTTCGTCTTCGAGGCCGCGCAGGCTTCGCGCTAGACCGCGGCGACGGCGCCAAAGAGGCGCGCGTGGCCGTCGAGGATGCGCGCCTTGGCGTCGAGGTTCGGCGTCAGCGTCTCGACGCCCTCTTCATGGGTGCCGCCGAGAAGCACGCCGTCGCGACGCGAGAACATGTACAGGTTGTCGTAAAGCATCGCGTAATCCACTTCCGGCTGCGGCAAGAGCACAGTGAGCTGCCCCTTGACGGGCGTCAGCTCGGAATCGTCGAAGAGCGTGCGCGCGCCGAGCCCGGTGCAGTTGATGATGGTGCGCTCGGGCAGCGTCGCCAGCTCTCCGGCGCCGGCGAAGCGACGCACGACCACGCTGCCGCCGGCGAGGCGTACCTCGCGCATCATCGCGTTCAAGTAGATCGGCGGCTCGATCAACATGGTGTCGAAGCGGCGCACATACGGCGCGGGGAACGGATGCGCGTCGCGCGGCAGATCGGTGAGCTCGGGGATGAGCTCGCGAATGGGGCTGTTGAGGCCGAGCAATCCGTCTTCGCCGGCGAACGGCGTGTCGGCGAGGTGATAGTTGGTCATCCAGCGCACGCCGAAGCCGCCGCCGACCAACGACTGGAACCAGCGATACGAAAATCGCGCGGCGGCGAGGAACTGCTCGCGGAAGGCGCCGGTGAGCGCGCCATGGCCGAACGCGAAGAAGGGGAACCATTGCGCGCCGGCGATGTTCGACGTCGTGTCGGGCGGCAGCGCGGCCGTGTAGATCGTGACCGTCGCGCCGCGCAGTTGCAAGAGGCGCGCGGTGGCCAGGCCGACGGCGCCGGCGCCGAGGACGGCGATGGCGCGCGCGTCGCTGCCGTCGAGCGCGAGCCGCGTCGCCAGATCGGCCGAGCCCCAGGACATGGTGACGCCGCTGCCGCCGTGGCCGTAGTTGTGCACGACCAGCTTGTCGCCGAGCGGCTCGGCAGCGACGCGAAAGCCGCTTTGGCGAAACGGGCGCAAGCCGACGACGGTGCGGATCTCGCGGCTCGGGTCGACGCGCACCGGCGGCAAGCGGCGGCGGCGCGCGACCCGGCCGCCGAGCGTGGCGCAGCCGCCGGCGAGCGTGGCGATCGACAGCGTGCGCAGAAACTCGCGGCGCGTAGCGTTCACGCGTGCATTGTACGCGATCAGCCGCCGAGGCAGCGCTCGACGTCGCCCGGCAGCGGCTCGTCGAACTCGATGCCGACGAAGTAGCCGCCGCCCGGCGAATGTTTCACGTGTCGGACGACGGCGCTGACCGTGTACGACTGGAGCTCGGGCACGGCGACGTTGAGCCGCTCGCCGGGCCGCATGCCGTAGTCGCTGAGGAAGGCGAAGCCGCCCGCCGACACGTCGATGCCGTAGACGGCGAACCAGGTGCCGTCGCTGATCGACTGCAGCTGCAGGACGCCGCGATAGGCGTTGCGCGTGTGGTTGCGACGTTCGTGGGGGCTGAGCGCGCGTGCAAACATGATGTCCGATCCATCGGACGAAGCGCGCGCAACTTTAGCGCGGCGCTACGGGCAGACGACGTGTTGCGTGCGCGAGAGCGGATCGTTCGGCTGCGCCGTGCCCGCGACGCTGAAGCTGCCGCCGACGGTGATGGCGTCGCCGCCGCCGGCGGGCACGACGCTGCACGAGATCGTGTAGTCGCCCGCGGGCCAATCGGTGGGCGCGCCGGTGCCGTCGACGGCGACGAGGTTCACCAGCGTGGCGTCGGCGGCCGCGCAGTTGGCCGCGTCGGCGCCCGCGTCGGCGTAGGCGAGCAGCGTCACCGGCGCCGGGCTGGCGCTGGCGGTGCACACCGTCGCGCTCGTGGCCGGCGCGTTGAAGCCGAGCTGCACGATCTCGTCGGGCGTGAGCGTCACCGCGGTGGTGCCGGCGATGTTGGTCGGCGTCGTCTGCGGCAAGAGCAAGAGGTTCTCCGTCGCGAACGTCTTCGAATAGGTGGCGCCGACGAGCACGCCGTTCTGATCGGCCATCGGATCGCCGTTGCGATCGGTCACCAGCGCCGCGTTCACGTTGATCGTGTAGCTCGCCGACGCGTCGAGCGGCGCGTTCGGCTTGAACACCAGCGCCGGGCCGTAGGGAACGAGCAGGAGGTCCGACGAGAAGGTCGGCGAGCCGCCCGGATCCCACGACGCCACGCCGTCGACGGGCGCGCCCGACGCGTCGTCGATCTCGAGCACCATCTCCGGCATGATCGACGCCGCCAGCAGCTTGTCGAAGACGAGCCGGAGCTGCGTGCCGCCCGCTTCGCCGGTGCGATGCGTCTCCGGCGGCGTCAGCGGCGCCAGCCCGGCGGCGATCGGATCGCTGCACGTGCCCGCCTGCGTGCACATGACCTCGGGTGAGACGTGCTGCAACAAGAATGGATCTTCGCACGGATGGCCGGCGTCGCACGCGACCGCCGTCGTCAACGGCGATCCGGGCGTGTCGAGAAGATCCATCGCCACGCCGCGCACGCCGAACGGCGTCGCGTCCTGCACCATGATTCGCACGAGCTTCGCCGGTCCGGCGGGCTCGCTCATTCCGCCCGATCCGCAACCGGCGGCGACAACGAGGACAGCAGCAGCAAGATGACGACGCATTAATCGACTCCTTATGATCGACGGCCTATGCCTTGTGGATATGACCGACCGGCCTCGCAATGCAACCCGACCTGTCGCACCAGGTATTCTTGACAGCGCCGGTGGCATCCGTGACGATCGTCCGCTCTGAAGGGGGAATCATGATCCCGGGACGCGCCTCCGTGCTCGCCCTCGTCGCTGCCGCGCTGTTCGCCACCGGCTGTCCCAACGGCGCCGGCCTCACCTGCCCCAACGGGCAGACGTTTTGCGGCGGACGCTGCATCTTCGTCGACAACGATCCGGCCAACTGCGGCGGCTGCGGCATGGCCTGCCCGGGCATGCTCGCGTGCATCGCCGGCAGCTGCGGCTGTCCGCAGCCGCTCAGCAACTGCGGCGACGTCTGCGTCGACGAGAACGTCGACGGCAACAACTGCGGCGGCTGCGGCGCGGCCTGCGTCTCGGGCATGGTCTGCTCGGGCGGCTCGTGCGCGGTCACCTGCGGCGCGAACCTGAGCCAGTGCGGGCAGAGCTGCGTCGACACCACGATCGATCCCAACCACTGCGGCGGCTGCAACGTCGTGTGCGACCCGACGATGGGGCAGATCTGCTGCGACAGCGCCTGCGTTCCCGCGGGCACGCCCGATCACTGCGTCGGCTGCGCGGCGTGCCCGAACGGGATGGTGTGCGACGACTTCAGCGGCATGAGCCTCATGTGCGGGCCGCCGGGCTGATGCGGCGCGCTCTCGCGCTCGTCGTCGCGCTGTTGATCGTCGCGGCGGCGCGTGGCGCGCACGCCGAAGGCTTCGCGCTCGATCGCTACGAGCCGACGCCGGCGGGCAGCTGGTTCGTCGCCGTGCCGCAGCCGTGGTACTCGTCGACGCGCTATTTCGCCGCCGGGCTCACGCTCGACTACGGCCACAATCCGCTCCTCGGCGGCACGTTCGATCCACGCTTTCACGAAACGGTGGCGATCGTCGAGCATCAGCTCGTCGGGCACGTCGACATCGCCGGCTCGTTCCTCGATCGCGTGCAGGTGTCGGCGTCGCTGCCGATCGTGCTGCTGGAGCGCGGCACGCCGGCGTTCGGGGCCGCGCCCATCAGCGGCGCCGCCGTCGGTGACGTGCGCCTGGGCGCGATGGTTCGCCTGTTCGGCCAACCCGATCGCAGCCGCTTCTCGCTGCACTTCGGCGGCTACGTCTGGATCCCCGTCGGCGCCGAAGGCTCGCACGCCGGCGACGACACCGCGCGCGGGCTGCCCGAGCTGATCGCGTCGGGCATGTTGATCGATCACCTGCGCTACACCGTCGAGCTCGGCGTGCTCATCCGCGCGCAGCAGACCATCGGCTTCGGACCCGCGTCGTCGACGGCGAGCGAGTTTCGCGCCGGCGCCGGCATCGCGTGGGCCGATCGCGCGCGCAGGTGGCACGTCGGGCCCGAGCTCACGCTCGGCACGCTCATCGCCGGGCCGCAAGCGGGCACGCGTTACGGCACCAGCGTCGAGCTCCTCTTGGCCGGCGGCTACTCGATCAAACATCTGGTCCTGGTCAGCGCCGCCGTCGGTCCCGGGCTGGCGTCGACGCTGGGCACGCCCGACGTGCGCGCGCTCGTGCGCGTCGCCTATGCGCCGATTCGCGCGCCCCTACCGCCCAAGCCCAAGGACAGCGACAACGACGGCGTTCCCGACGCCGAGGATCTCTGTCCGCTACAGGCGGGCACCGCGCGCGGCTGTCCCGACGCCGATCGTGACGGCGTTCCCGACGCGCAGGATTTGTGTCCGACGCAAGCCGGCACCGCGCGCGGCTGCCCCGACGCCGATCACGACGGCGTTCCCGACGCGCAGGATCTCTGCCCCGGCGCCAAGCCGGGCGAGAAGCCCGATCCTTCGAAGCCGGGCTGCCCGCTCGACAGCGACAACGACGGCATCCCCGACGCCGAGGATTTGTGCCCGAACGCCAAAGCGGGCGACAAGCCCGATCCGTCGCAGAAGGGTTGCCCCGCCGACGAGGACAAGGACGGCGTGCCCGACGCCGAGGACCTGTGCCCGGGCGCGTCGCCGGGCGCGCATCCCGATCCGTCGAAGCCTGGCTGCCCGCTGCCGGACGCCGACAACGACGGCGTTCCCGACGCCGAGGACGCGTGTCCGAAAGATCCAGGGCAGGAGCATCCCGACGATCCGAAGTCGAACGGCTGCCCCAAGCTGACGATCACGCCGGGCGCGACGTTCCAGCTGCACTCGGTCCACTTCGAGACCAACAAGTGGGAGCTTCTACCCGAGAGCTTCCCCATCCTCGACGAGGTCGCGAAGTTCCTGAACGAGCGCAAGGATCTCGACGAGGTGGTGATCGAAGGGCACGCCGACGATCGCGGCACGCACGAGTGGAACCTGCGGCTGTCGAAGCACCGCGCGAAGTCGGTCGTCGACTACCTCGTATCGAAGGGCGTCAAGCGCGGGCGCCTCGACTACGTCGGCTACGGCGACACGCGCCCGCTCGACCCCGCCCGCACCGACGAGGCCCGCGCGCAAAACCGCCGCGTCGAAGTCCGATTCCCCGAGAAGAAAAAGTAGGCCGGATCAGTTGACGCAGAACGGGGTGCCGAGGGTCGTCGAGATGGCCGGCACGACGTACGAGATCGCGAAGCACATCTCGTCGGTCGTGCTCTCGCCGAACTTCTTGCCCACGCCCGCCGCGTCGTACGTGCAGGTGTTGAGGATCTTGTCGCCGGCGTGCAGCGCGACCGCTTGCGGGCCCATCCAGTTCGGATACTCGCCGAACTTCTGCTCGTTGAAGAGATAATCTTCGTCCCACACCGTCGTCGTCGTCGCGCCCGACTGGGTCCACACTTTCATGTGCGTGCCCGTCGTGTGCATATGCGGGAAAACCGCGAAGTAGCTCGTGTCGCTGCTGACGGTGCATTGTCCGTTGACCTGGTAGGGCGCGCTCGGAACGGTGAAGGTGATGTTGCCGACGAACGGCACGCCGGCGTACTGATAACCGGTCGGATCGTCGACGGTCACGATGTCGATCGCGGCGGTATCGGTGATGTCGTTGGGCGTGGCATTGAACAGGTGCAGGTTGAGCACCGCGTGCTGACCGGCGGAGACCTTGAGCGCGACGTTGTCAGGCATGGTCAGCGACGGCGAGCCGACGCCCGAAGCGAAGAGCGGGGTCCAGTTGGTACCGATCGGCTCCTGCCTATTACGTGTGTGGCATGGCCCGGCGAAAGAGGCCGGACCTTCCGCAACCCGGCAATATTACAGCATCGCCGCAGTTCCGATCGCCCAAATGCGGTAGAACGCAGCCGCGCGTTCGTGTATGAAGTGTGCGGGAGAAAAGGCTCATGGTACGCCTCATCGGCCCAGTCGCAGAAGAAGCACGCGACATCATCCTGCTCATGGACGCACGCGGACAGGTGCGGGATGCCAACCGCGCCGCGCTCGCCGCGTACGGCCTCGGGCGCGAGGAGCTGATCGGCCTCAACATCCGCGATCTGCGCGGCTCCGCGACGCGCGACGAAGTCACCGATCAGATGGCGCGCGCGCAAGCCGACGGCGTGCAGTTCGAGACCATGCACGTGCGCCGCGACGGCGCGGAGTTCCCGTGTGAGGTCAGCTCGCGCCGCGTCGATCTCGACGGCGAGAGCTTCCTCGTCAGCATCATCCGCGATCTCACCGAGCGCCGCCGCGCCGAAGCGACGCTGCGCGAAAAAGAAAACCTCTTCACCACCGTCTTTCACAACAGCCCCGTCGTCGTCAGCATCGTCGACCTCGAGAACAAGCAGTACGTCGACGTCAGCGACAGCTACCTGCGCACCTTCGGCGTCAAGCGCGAGGACGCGATCGGCAAGACCACCGACGATCTCGGGATCAGCTACGACGCCATCGACGCCGAACGCTTCGCCCACGCGGTGGCCACGCGCTTCACCGGCGAATTCGAGGTTCGCCTGCGCGCGCGCGACGGCCGCGTGCTCGACACCATCCACTCGCTCGAGTTCATCCAGCTCGACGGGCGGCCCTGCGTGGTCGCGTTCGCGCACGACATCACCGAGCACAAGCGGCTCGAGGCGCAGCTGCAGCACGCGCAGCGCATGGAGGCCGTCGGCCGGCTCGCCGGCGGCGTGGCGCACGACTTCAACAACATCCTCACCGCGGTGCGCGGCCACAGCGAGATCCTGCTCACCGTGCTCGAGGCCGAGTCGCCGCATCGACGCCACGCCGATCAGATCCATCGCGCCGCCTTGCGCGCCGCCGCGCTCACGTCGCAGCTGTTGGCCTTCTCGCGCAAGCAGGTCTTGCAGCCGCGCACGCTCGATCTCAACGCGCTCGTCGGCAACCTGATGGTGATGTTGCGCCGCCTCATCGGCGAGCACGTCGAGCTGCGCACCACGCTCACCGATCGGCTCGGCTCGGTGCACGCCGACGCGGGACAGATCGAGCAGGTCGTGGTCAACCTCGTCATCAACGCGCGCGACGCGATGGCGGCCGGCGGCGTGCTCGCCATCGCCACCGAGAACGTGCACATCGCCGATGCCGCCGAGTCGCAGGAAGAGGGCGTGCCCATCGGCCGTTGGGTCGTGCTCTCGGTGCGCGACACCGGCTCGGGCATGGACGCGGCCACGCGCGCACGCATCTTCGAGCCGTTCTTCACGACCAAGGAAGCGGGCAAGGGCACCGGGCTCGGCTTGTCGACGGCGTACGGCATCGTCACGCAGTCGGGCGGGCAGATCTGCGTCGACAGCGAGATCGGCCGCGGCACCACGTTTCGCGTGTTTTTGCCGCGCATCGACGCGCCGACGACGTCATCGGGGCGCTTCGCGCTCGAAGAGGGCATCGGGCCGCGCGGCAAGGAGACCGTGCTGCTCGTCGAGGATGACGGCGACGTGCGCGAGTTCGTGCAGGACGTGTTGCGCTCGCACGGCTACACGGTGCTCGCCGCCGTCGACGGGCCGCAGGCGCTGTCGCTCATCCAGCAGCACGCCGGATCGATCGAGCTCGTGGTCACCGACGTGATCATGCCGCGCATGATGGGCTCGGAGGTGGCGGCCCGGATCACGGCGCTGCGGCCGTCGATCAAGGTGCTCTACATCTCGGGCTATCCGGGCGACGCCATCGTCAAGCAGGGCGTGCCCGAGCAAGCGTTCGTGCAGAAGCCGTTCTCGGTCTCGGCGCTGGCGCGGCGCGTGCGCGCGCTCCTCGACGACACGCCGCCCGAAGGCTGATACAATAGGGCCCGATGCGTTGGTGGGGGATTGTCGCGGCGTTGCTCGTTCTCGGCGGCGTGGCCTCGGCGGATGATGCGGACGTGCGCCGCCAGGCGCGCGAGCACTTCCAGAAGGGAACGACGGCCTACGAGCTCGGCCACTTCGACGTCGCCGTCACCGAGTACGAGGCGGCGTACAGCCTGGTGAACGAGCCGTCGCTGCTGTTCAACCTCGGGCAGGCGCACCGCGCGGCCGGTCACTCCGAGACGGCGCTGCGCATGTTCAGGATGTACCTCATGAAGGTGCCGGACACGACGCATCGCGCGGAGGTCGAGGCCAAGATCGCGGCGCTCACGAGCGCCATCGAGCAGGAGCACAAGGAGCATCCGGCGACGGCGCCGGTGCCGGTGGAGACGCCACCAACCGCGCCGCCACCGACCGCGCCGGCCGAGACGACGACGACGACGACCGCGCCGACGCCAGCGCCGATGACGCCGACGCCGTCGGTGAGCGCGCCGGCCGACGTGACGGCGCCCGCCGGGCACGCGCGCACCTTCAAGATCGCCGGCATCGTCACCGCCGCCGCCGGCGTCGGGCTCGTCGCCGCCGGTATCGCGTGCGGCGTGCTCGCGAAGAACGCCGCCGATTCGATCTCGAGCGCCGACGCCAATCATCAGCCGTACGATCCGTCGAAATATTCGACGTATCACAATGATCTGATCGCCTCCGGCGTGCTCATCGGCGTCGGCGCCGCCGCCGCCGTCACCGGCACGGTGCTCGCGATCATCGGCGTCCGCCGCGGCCACGCGGCGATGGCGTTGCAAGTCACGCCGCAGCTCTCGCCCGCGCACGCGGGGTTGAGCGCGACAGTGCGCTTCTAGGAGGGTCGGGTGTCGCTGAACGTCACGCGCTCCGTGCTGCTCGCTTGTGTCGTCGTCGCCGTCGCCGGCTGCGGCATCGATCTCACCAACGGCGGGCTCAGCTGTGCCGACGACGGCCCGTGTCCGCCCGGCTACCACTGCTCCAGCGACAGCACTTGCTGGAAGAACGGGCAGGATCCGCTCGGCGGCGGCGGCGGCGGCGACGGCGGCGGCAGCGACGGCGGCGATCTCGGCGTCGAGAACAACGACCTCAGCGGCAATGCGCCCAACGATCTCTCGCCGCCGCCCGACCTCGCGCCGACGTTGACCAACGGCCAGATCTGCACCAGCGCCGCCGGCTGCATCAGCGGCTTCTGCGCCGACGGCGTCTGCTGCGACGCTGCCTGCACCGACAACTGCAAGTCGTGCAACCAACCGACCAGCCTCGGCACCTGCTCCGCCATCGCCAGCGGCGCCAATCCCGCGCACGGCACCTGCGGCCCCGACGCGGTGTCGAGCTGCGGCCGCGACGGCGTCTGCGACGGCGCCGGCAACTGCCAGCTCTACGGCAACACCGTCACCTGCCAGGCTGGCAGCTGCGACGCGGTCGCGAACAAGGCCACCGCCGACTCGAAGTGCGACGGCGCCGGCCACTGCGTGACGCCGACGGCAATCGCCTGCGATCCCTACGTGTGCAACGGCACCGTCTGCTATGCGTCGTGCACGACGACCGCGCAGTGCAAGAACATGACCGCGTGCAGCGCCTCGCAGTGCGGCCCGAAGAGCAACGGCTCACCGTGCGCGAGCGGCGCCGAGTGTCAGTCGACCAACTGCGTCGACAGCGTCTGCTGCGACACGCCGCTAGCGTCGTGCGGCGGCTGCAAGCAATGCAACCTCGCCGCTTCGCTCGGCAGCTGCAAGGACGTGCCGTCGGGCCAGGACCCGCACAACACCTGCCCGACCAGCAACGCGACCTGCACGGCCGGCGGCTGCAACGGCTCCGCCGTCTGCACGCCGTCGGGAAATACCATCGTCTGCAAGACCAGCTGCGCCAACGGCAACCAGCTCAGCACCACGCTGTGCAACGGCGTCAGCACCGGCTGCACCAGCTCGCCGACCACGGCCGCGTGCGCGAGCGGCCTCGTCTGCGCCAACGGCACCTCGTGCGAGCCCAACTGCAGCGCCGACGGCGACAGCGACTGCATCAGCACCGACTACTGCTCGGGCGGCAACTGCACCGCCAAGGTCGCCGACGGACAGAGCTGCAGCGCCAACGATCAGTGCACCTCGGGCACCTGCGGCAGCTATCACCGCGACGCCGACGGCGACGGTCAGGGCGTCGCCGGCATCACGATGTTCTGCGGCGCGTCGCCGCCTGCCGGCTACGTCACCAACGGCACCGACTGCTGCGACGCCGACGTCAACGTTCACCAGGGCCAGGCCGGCTGGTTCACCACGGCGGCGAATATCGGCTGCGGCTCGAACTTCTACGACTACGACTGCGTCGGCGGCGCCGTCCCCGAGTTCACCGGCACCGGCCAGTGCACGACCGTCGGTACCTGCAGCGAGACCGACCCCGAGCACTGCTCGGTTACCACGCAGGGCTGGGTAGGCACGCAGCCGGCGTGCGGCGCAAGCAGCGGCTGGGCCACCGGCTGCACGCACGCAGCATCGTGCGCATGCGGCAGCGACCCAGGTGCATGCGGCTCGCCCTGCGCTTCCAACACGCCGACCGGCACCTCGAAGACGCAAGCCTGCCACTGAGCGCTGTGGCGTCGGCGCCACAAGTCGGCGACCGCGCTCCTCGGTCGCGCTGCTGCGTCGCGGACGACGCTGTCAACACCCGCTGTCTCACGGTGAGGTGAGTACCCATCCTACGTTTGCAAAGACGCAGGTCCAACGTGGGTCATCGCGTAGTTGCACGCGGGCACATCACTTGCTGAGCGTTGTCCAGCGCGGTCATGGAAACGGTCCCCATCTTTCTCTTCGTATTGGTGGTCTTCGCCAACCGATACGTGTTCGGCCTCTTCTTCCGCATCTTGAAGGGGCGGCGCTTCGACGTCACGCGCGACGACTACGAGCCAGTGGTCACGATCGTGGTGCCGCTGTTCAACGAAGGCCACACGATCTACGACACCATCGTCAGCCTCGTCTCCATCGACTATCCGCCGGAGAAGCTGAGCATCACCGTCGTCGACGACTGCTCGACCGACGACAGCTACGAGTGGGCCTGTCGCGCGGCGCGCATCTTTCCCGATCGCGTGCGCGTCCTGCAAAACCCGCACAACATGGGCAAGCGCATGGGCATCAACCACGCCGTGCGCGAGGCGTGGGACGCCGAGATCATCGTCAGCGTCGACTCCGACGTCATCGTCGACCCGGGCGCGGTGCGCGCGCTGGTGGCGCGCTTCACTGCCGATGACATCGCCGCCGTCGGCGGGCGCGTGCACGTGTCGAACGCCAACGAGAACTGGCTCTCGCGCATGCAGACCATCAAGTACTTCTTCGGCCAGGAGCTGCTGAAGAACCTCGAGCGCACGATGCAATCGGTGATGTGCCTGTCGGGCTGTTTGACCGCGTATCGCCGCTCGGTGCTGGTCGAGCTCGAGCCGATCCTGGAGAACCGCAACGTCTTCGGCGTGGCCATCAAGTACGGCGAAGATCGCTTCCTGACGCGGCAGATCGTCAAGGCGGGCTATCGCACGCTTTTGACGATGGACGCGTTCTGTTACACCAAAGCG
>DASXOU010000460.1:0-3710 GCA_036494045.1 Polyangia bacterium
CCGAGGCGCTGCCCGCGGCGCTGCGCGGCGACGGCGCGCGCGCCGAAGCATCTCCCGCGGCCGCTGGCGATCGCCTGCCGGTGCCGTCGGGCGAGATGGCGCTGCCCGATCTGCTCGACGATCTCGAGCGCCAGCTCATCCTCAAAGCCTACACGCAAGCCAAGGGCGTCAAGACCGAGACCGCGCGCCTGCTCGGCATCAAGACGAGCGCCCTCTACTACAAATTGGAAAAGTACGGCATCGGCTAGCGCCGCCTCGGAAAACTGAGGGGTGCGCGACGTAAGTGTCGCGGCGGATCAGGCGTTTGGCGACCCGTTGGCGCGCGGCACGCCGGTTGCGTATGCTGGGGGCGTCATGCGTTTGGGGTGGGTCCTTGCGGTGCTCATGCTGGCGACGGCGCCGGCGCGCGCCGACGTGTGGGCCGATCTCGCCGCCGACACCCGCGCCGTCAACGAGCTCGCCGAGGCGCACCGCAACGTCGAGACGCGCCAGCGCGCGCTCGCCCGCGACAACGCCGATCTCGCGACCCAGATCGAGCGCGAAAAAGCCGGCAGCGGCGTGCGTCGCGACGCGCGCCTGCAAGAGCTCCTCGCCGCGCAGAAACAAAAGAGCGACGAGCTCGAGCGGCTCGCCTCCGACCTGCGCGGCCGCACCTCGCTGCTCGCCGGCGCGCGCAAGAAGTACCTCGCCGACTGCGATCGCGCGCTCGCCGTGCCCAACCTCCCCGAAGCCAAGCGCCTCGAGCTGGCGCGCCTGCGCACCTCGCAAGCGGCCGCGCTCGCCGCGCCCGAGGCCGAGGCGCCCATCGGCGTCGCCCGCGCCGCCGACAATCCGCTCGACGGCCCGCGCGAGCTGCAAGACAAAGCCGACCTCCTGCGCGACTCCGGCGACAAGCTGCGCCGCGAAGTGCAGCGGCTCGCCTCGCGCATCGACAACGTCGAGCGCCGCCGACACCTGCGCGAGCGCGCCGGCGCTGTCGACGAGGATCTCTTCGGCGAGTCGGTCTCCAATCGCCACTCGCCGCGCGTCGCCTCGACGACGTTCGGCAACAGCCACGGCGACAGCGCGCAAGGCGCAAACTCGCCCACCGCCGGCCCTGCCAACGGCGCCACCGGCGGCGGCGGCGGCGCGGGCGGCTCGGCCGGCGGCGGCGCCGGCTCACCGGCTCCTGGCAGCGGCGGCGTCACCGGCGGCGGCGGCAGCACCGGCAGCGGCGGCAGCACGCCCACCACCGGCAACAGCGGCGGCGACACCACGGTCCTTCGCAACCTCGTCGACCCCGCCACCCTCGACGAGCTCCGCCGCTCCGACGGCGGCGACGACCTCGACCGCCAGCTCCGCGCGCTTCGTCGCGCCCAGGGCGAGCTCTCGGGCCTGGCCGGCGAGCTCGATCGCCGCGCGCGCGCACTGTCGCAACGCGCCGACGAGCTCAAGCACAAGAAGTAGTAAAGTCGACGCGTGCTCTCGCTCGCCGCGCTGGCGGTCGTCCGCTTCGGCCTGACGCTGTCGCTCGGCCCCGAGTACGACAGCAACGCCAATCGCGCCGAGATCGTCGCCAACTCCGCCGACGCGCCCGACACTCCGACGGGCAGCTTTCTCCTCCGCGGCACCGCCAACGGCCGCCTCATCTGGCGCGCCGATCGCTCGATGCTGCGCATCTCCGTCGACGCCGGCGGCAAGGTCTACTTCAACCCCGCCGTCTTCGATCAAGACGTCTTCGCCATCAACGTCGACGCCGAAGAGCGCGTGCGCCTGACGCGCGTCTTTCACCTTGCCGTCATCGGCGACTACTACGACGCCTGGCAGCTCCCCGTCGCGCCCTATCGCGCGCGCGATTTTCGCAGCGGCGCTCCGCTCGTCCGCCTCTACTTCGTCGATCGGCTCGGCGAGGTCGCGCTCACCGGCGGCTATCGCGGCTTCCAATACAAACCCGATCCCTACTTCGACTTCCAGGCCGCGCAAGCCACCGCCTACGCCGTCGCGCGCCTGGTCTTCGGCAAGAACGACGAGCACGAGCTCGACGTCGCCGCCACCTATCACTTCGAGCGCCGCTGGTTCAACGGCGTCGTCGAGTACTTCCAGCCCGACCACGAGCCGTTCGCGCCGACGACCGGCCACGAAGCGCAGTGCGCCTACGGCCTGCCCATCCAGGACTACTGCCTGTTCGCCGGCACCGACGAGCGCCGCGACTGGTTCCACGAAGCCGGCATCGAGCTCACCTACGTGGGCCCAATCCTCGTCGGCGTCGGCTACGGCCTGCAGCTCAACCTGTCGAACAGCTTCGGCCAGTCGCTCATCCGCCACATCGTGACGCTCAAGATTGCCTACCGCTTTCCGTGGAACCTCTACGCGACGCTCAAGGCGCAGCTCTACGCCTCGACCTATCTCGATCCCGTGCTCCTCGATCAAGAGATCAACACGCAGACCTTCATCACCATCGAGGACGAGAACCGCAACAACGTGATCGTCGATCTCGAGCGCCCCATCGGCTCGACCGGCCTCGCCGTCAACGCGCGCTATTCCGTGTTCACCAACGAGCTGACCTCGTCGCCGGTCTCTTTTCTGCGTCAAGTCGTATACCTAGGGTTGACCTATCGCGTAGGTGCGCGCTAAACATCTTCCGTGGCGTTGCGCAACGCGTACGACGCGCTGTCGGAGGACGAGCTCATCGAGGCCGTCCTCGCACGCGAGCCCGCCGCGTGGCCCACCTTCTTCGCCAAGTACGAGCGCCTCGTCATCAGCTGCATCCGCAAGGTGATGCGTCGCTATGGCGCCGGCTTCAACGAAGAGGATCTCGAAGATCTGGTCTCGGCGACCGCGCTCAACATCGTCAAGGACGACTATAAGAAGCTGCGCGCGTTCGACGCCACGCGCGGCTACAAGCTCTCGTCGTGGATCGGCCTCATCGCCACCAACACCGCGCACGATGCGCTGCGCCGGCGCGCGCCGACCGAAGTGTGGGCCGCCGTCGCGCTCGACGACACCGCGCCGGTGCCGCTCGCCTCGGAGACGGCGCTCGCCTCCGAAACGCTCGAGGCCGAGGACGAAGCGCGCGAGCTGCGCGCCGCGATCGCGCAGCTGTCACCGGCCGATCGCCTGTTCATGGACTACTACTACGTCCAGGAGCTCGAGCCCGAGGTGATCGCGCGCCTCATGTCGATCTCGGTCAACACGGTCTATAGCCGTAAGAACAAGATTCGCGAAAAACTCCGTATCATCGTGAGCAAGCAGCTCGGTGGTTCGACCAGGAAGGGCGAGGCGCCGCGCGCGTAGGACAAGAGTAAGATGGCTGACGACGAGAACTCGCAGAGAGACGAGCTGGACGCCGCGCTGACCGCGAGGTTGCGCGCGGTGCGCCCGTCCGCGCCAGTTCCCGACGCCGCCGGCGACGAGCCATCGGACGACGAGCTCCTGCGCTACGTCGACGGCTCGATGGAAGACGCCGAGCGCGGCGGGTTCGAGACACGCCTCGCCGATCACCCGAACAGCGCGGCGCGCGTCGCCATCGTCGCCGAAGCGCTCGCCGAAGGCGGCTGGGGCCCGCTGGCCAAAGCCGATCCGGTCGGCCGGCGCGCGGTCACGATCGCCTCGCGCTTCGTCTTCCGCCTCAGCGACGGCGTCCTCAGCTTCTTGCGCGGCACCGATCTGCCGCGCGGCCTCGAGCCCGCGATGGCCGTTCGCTCGTCGGCGCCGGCGCAGCCGCAAAGCTT
>DASXOU010000461.1:0-8504 GCA_036494045.1 Polyangia bacterium
CGGCCACGACGTCGGCGACTACGCGTTCATCGGCGCCGGCACCGTCATCACCGCCAACATTCCGCCCTACGCGCTCGTCTACGGCGTGCCGGCGCGGCAGCACGGCTGGATGTGCCGCTGCGGCGAGCGGCTCGCGATCGAAGGCGCCGCCGCCTACTGCCAGGCGTGCGGCCGCGGCTACAAAGCCACCGGCGACGGCATCTCGGAAGCCTAACCGCGCCGATTTGCGGCCCCGGCCGAGCTGGGTTACACTGGGTTCGTGGCCCGCCTCGTGGATTGTTCACGACTGCGAACGGCCGCGCGTATCGAACGCGCCGATGAGGCGCCCTTACGAACGCTCGGCGTTCGCCGCGTCAGCATACGTGCGGCCTTTGCCTGGCGCCGGCCCCCGGCCGGGGGAGGAGAAAAGACATGAGTCAACACAAGCGCTTTGCCCTGATGAGGTCGCAGCGGTAGCTGCGAGCCCAGGCGAAGCCTGGAAAGGCCCGTCGGCCCAGTGCCGGCGGGCCTTTTTTATTTTATGCTGCGCGGACGATGAAAGTTCCGCTCCTCGATCTACGCGCCCAATACGCAACCATCGCCGCCGGCGTCGAAGCCGCGGTCAAGCGAGTCCTCGAAAGCGGACACTACATCCTCGGCGAGGACGTCGCCGCCTTCGAGCGCGAGCTCGCCGCAGCGACGGGCCGCGCGCACGCCATCGCGCTCTCGAGCGGCACCGACGCGCTCCTGGTCGCGCTGATGGCGCTCGGCGTCGGCCCCGGCGACGAGGTCGTCACCACGCCGTTGTCATTCTTCGCCACCGCCGGCGCCGTCGTGCGCCTCGGCGCGCGCCCGGTGTTCGCCGACATCGATTCGCGCACCTTCAACCTCGACGCCGACAGGGCGCTTTTGCGCGCCACCGACAAGACGCGCGCGTTCTTGCCGGTGCACCTGTTCGGCCGCGGCTGCGAGCTCGATTCGTTGCGCAAGAGCGGCGTGCCCGTCCTCGAGGACGCAGCGCAGGCGATCGGCCTTCCCACGCTCGGCTTGCGCACGCGCTGCGCCACGCTCAGCTTCTTCCCGTCGAAGAACCTGGGCGCCGCCGGCGACGCGGGCGCGCTGGTCTCCGACGACGCCGACTTCGCCGATCGCGTGCGCCTGTTGCGCGCGCACGGCTCGCGCCCGAAGTACGTGCACCACGTCGTCGGCGGCAACTTCCGCATCGACACGCTGCAGGCGGCGATCTTGCGCGCCAAGCTGCCGCACCTGACCGCGTGGAACCAGGCGCGGCGGCGTCACGCGCAGCGCTACCTCGCGCTCCTCGAGGGCGCGCCGCTCGGCCTGCCCGAGCCCGTCGACGCTCACGTCTGGCACCACTTCGTCGTCCGCGTCCCCGACGGCCGCCGCGATGCCCTGCGCGCGCACCTCGCTGCGCGCGACATCGAAACCGAGGTCTACTACCCGACCCCGCTACACCTGCAACCCTGCTTCGCCAACCTCGGCTACAAACCCGGCGACCTGCCCCACGCCGAGCGCGCCTGCGCCGAAGTGCTCGCCCTGCCCGTCCACCCCGACCTCACCGAGGCGCAGCAGGACCACGTCGCCGCCTCGGTGCGCGAGTTTTACTGAGGCATCCATGCTCAAGATGTTCTCCGCCAACGTAGCGACCGGCAGCTCGCCCGAGCATTGGGACACGAGCTGGGAAGCGGGCGACATGCCGCAGGCGCTCGCCGATCCGCGCGTCTGCGAGAACGATCCGAACTACGCCCTCCTCATGGCGAAGGTTCGTCCCGACCGTCTCTTCCTCGAGGGCGGCTGCGGCCAGGGCCAATGGGTGAAGTACTTCCACGAACGCGGCTATCGCGCGCTCGGGATCGACTTCGCCCCGCGCGTCATCGAGCGCTTCCGCCGCCTGGTCCCCGGCGCCGACGCGCGCGTCGGCGACATCCGCCATCTGCCGCTCGCGGACGGCGAGGCGCATACGTACTACTCGGGCGGCGTCGTCGAGCACGACGAGAGCGGGCCCGAGCCGGCGCTGGCCGAGGCGCGCCGGGTGATCGCCGCCGACGGCTGGTTCCTCTGCTCGGTGCCCGACAACACGAGGCTGCGCGATCGGCTCCTGTTCCGTCGCGACGTGACCCACCGGCCCGATCTCGATCCGCCGATGATCGTAACGCGCGTCGGCGAGACGCGCGCCGAACCGCCGCCTGCCGGCATGACCTTCTTTCAATACGCATTCGGCGCCGACGAGTTCGTGCGCCGCCTCGAGGACGCCGGCTTCGAGGTGGTCGACAGCTTCGGGTACGCCGCGACCTGGGGCCTCATGGAGGTCCCCTATCTTGGACCGCTGTTCCAGCGACTGACGTCATCGCGCCCCGCCACACCCGTGCCGCCGCCGGCCAACGGTTCCGCGGCGCCCGCGGTTCCGACTCCCGCGCGACGCGGCGCGCTCAAGGAGCTGGTCATCCGCGCCGTCATTCGCGAGGATCGGACCATGCCCGTGGCCGGGCCGCTCATCCGCTTCGCCACCGAGCATTTCGCGAACATGCGCATGTTCGTCGCGCGCCCGCGCGGCTGACCTGAACGCTTTGCCGGGCACCGGCAACCCATTGGATGGTTGGTTTGACCGGCTGGTGCAAGTCCGCTACATTTCAGTGCTCTGCCCTCCGGGAGAGCGCTAACCGACGGAATTTTCAATGAGTGACCCGCTAGCGCAACTTCAAACCAGCCCGACGATGTCGCTCGATCAGGTCGTGGCGACGCTGCGCAAGCGCGCCTGGATGATCGCGGCGGTCGCGCTGTCGGTCCCGGCCGTCGTCGGCTTTCTCGTTTCGAAGCAGCCCAAGGTCTACGAGGCGACCTCGTCGCTCATCATCGACGCCTCGGTGCCGCAGTATCTCGGCCCCAACTTCAAAGACGTCGTCGAGATCGAATCGAACTGGTGGAACTCGCAAGAGACGCTGGCCACCGAGCTGCGCGTCATCCAGAGCTTGTCGGGCGCCACCGCGGTCGCCAAGCTCGTGTGCACCAAGAAGCTTGGCAATCAGCGCGCCATCGACTTCGTGTACCCCGGCGCGCATTGCGAGGATCCCGACGAGATGGTGCGCGTCGCCACCGCCGTTCAGGGCCTGCTGCGTGCCGAGGCGGTTCCGAATTCGCGCATCGTCAACATCACCGTCGACCACACCAACCCCGAATTCGCCGCGTTCTTGGCCAACACGGCTGCGCAGAGCTACACGGAGCGCAATCTCGCGCGTCGCCTCTCGGTCTCCGAGGGCGCGGCGACGTGGCTCGGCGACGAGTACGGCGACCTGAGCGAGCGGCTCGCGAAGGCGGAAAAAGATCTCATCGACTTCAAGAAGAAGAACAACGTCGTCGCCGTCAGCCTCGAGGATCAGCAAAACGATCTGTCGACCAAGCGGCGCCGCCTCGCCGACGAGTTCAACACCGTCGACGTCAAGCTGATCGAGGTGCGCGTCCAGCGCGAGGAGTACGAGCAGCTCAAGAGCAATGACCCGATGGAGAACGTGACGCCCGGCGTCGCCGACAGCGTCGTCATGGTCAAGCTCAAGGAGATGTACGTCGACCAGACGCACAAGCTGCAGGAGCTGCGCGGCAAGTACCTCGACAAGCACCCGCTCATCGTCGCGCAGGAGGCGCGGGTCGCGGCGGCGCGCGCCGATTTGCAGCGCGAGGCGCTGCTCGCAGCCAAGAGCCTCGAAGCACAATTCCAGATGTTGACCAAGCAGGAGCACGATCTCAAAGCCGCGCTCGATCAGTCGACGCGCGAAGCGCTCCAGCTCGAGCAGCGCGCCATCGAGTACCGCGAGCTCAAGCGCAACTACGATCACCTGACGAAGCTGTCCGAGGCGGTCGGCGGGCGCGAGCAAGAGACGTCGCTGGCCGGCCATCTCAAGACCAACAACGTGCGGCCGCTCGACCCGGCGTTGACCCCATCGGTGCCGATCTCGCCGAATCTGCCGCGCGCGGTCGCGGTCGCATTTGGAGTCTCGCTGCTGCTTGGTCTCGGCCTGGCGTTCCTGCTCGACGTGCTCGACTCCACGGTCAAGGCGCATGAGGACATCGAGCGTCGCGTCGGTTTGCCCTTCCTCGGGCTGATCCCGTCGATCAACGCGGGCAAGGAGCGCACGACCGCGGCGACGCCGCCGCCGGCGTTGGCGGCGCTGATTCGCTCCGGCAGCCGCGATCTGTACGCGCTGGCGTATCCGAAGTCGGCCGTCGCCGAGTGCTGCCGCGCCATCCGCACCAACCTGCTCTTTTCGACGCCCGACAATCCGGCGCGCAGGCTCCTCGTGACGTCGGCCGGCTCGCAAGAGGGCAAGACGACCGCGGCGGTCAATCTCGCCATCGTGCTCGCGCAGTCGGGGCTGCGCGTGCTCCTCGTCGACACCGACATGCGTCGTCCGCGATTGCACAAGGCGTTCGGCATTCCGTCGACGGGTGACGGCTTGTCGAAGGCGATCCTCGGCGAAGCGCCGGTGCTGGCGCAGGTTCGCGAGACCGGGATTCAGAATTTGTCGCTGCTGCCGTGCGGCGCCACGCCGCCCAATCCCGCCGAGCTGCTCCACGCCGAACGGTTCAAGCGCATCGTCGACGAGCTCGCCGCCGCCTATGACCGCGTGATCTTCGATTCGCCGCCGATCGGGCCCGTCACCGACGCCGCCATCCTGGCGCAATTGACGCAAGGGACGATCCTGGTCGCGAAGTTCGGCAGCACCTCGCGCGACGGCCTCATCCGCGCGCGGCGGCAGCTCGCCGCGGGCAACGTCCCGATCCTCGGCTGCGTCCTCAACGACATCGATCTGGCGCACGGCCATCAGTACGGCTACTACGCCGGCAAGTACGGCTACTACTACACCGAGAGCGACAAGGAAAAGGCCGACGAGGCCCCGCAGACCGCGGCGTGATGCCGCTCCGCATCCGCCATACGCTCATCCTGGCGGCGGGTCGCGGGCTTCGTATGGGCGCACTGACCGACGTCATTCCCAAGCCGATGGCGCCTTATCTCAACTCGACGCTCATCGGCGCAGGCATCGACAAGATCCGGCCGCTGTTCGAGCGTATCCACGTCACCGTCGGCTACAAAGGCCCGCTTCTGGCGCAGCACATCCTCGAGCGCGGCATCGACTCGATCTTCAACACCGAAGGTCACGGCAACGCGTGGTGGATCTTTCATACGCTCATGCGCAACCTCGACGAGCCGGTCGTGGTGCTCACCTGTGACAACGTCACCGACATCGACTTCGCGTCGCTCGAAAACGACTACTTCGCCAAAGGCGCGCCGCCGTGCATGCTGGTGCCGGTCACGCCGGTGGCCGGCGTCGCCGGCGATTACATCTTCGCCGACGGAGACGTGGTGACCACGCTCGGCCGCGAGCGCGTCTCCGAGGTTTACTGCTCGGGAATCCAGATCTTGAATCCGGCGCGCATCGCCGCGCTCGCCGCCGACGGCGACAGCTTCTACGACGTGTGGAACGCGCTCATCGCCGCGCGGCAGCTGCGCGTCTCGTCGGTGCGACCGAAGACGTGGTTCAGCATCGACACCATCGCCGACCTGGAGAAGCTGGCGCGATGACCCCGCGCGTATCGGTGATCCTCAATTCGTACAATCAAGGGCGCTTTCTCGCCGAGACCATCGAGAGCGCGCTGGCGCAGCGCTACGGCGACTTCGAGCTCCTCATCATCGACAACGGCTCGACCGATCAGTCGCAGTCGATCGCGCGCGACTTCGCGGCGCGCGATGGCCGCATCACGCTCTCGCTCCACGACGAGAACCGCTCGTTGTCGTTGCGGCAGAACGAAGGCGTCGCGCGCGCGCGCGGCGAATTCGTCTCGTTTCTCTACAGCGACGATCTGTACCTTCCGCACAAGCTCGAGCGCCAGCTCGAGCTGTTCGCCGCGCACCCCGAAGCCGGCGTCGTCTACGCGCCGGCGCGCGGGCTCAACGTGCTCACCGGCGAGAAGTTCGTGCATCCGTGCCTCGGACGCAGCGGAATGATCCTGCGCGCGTTGTTGACGCCGTCGACGACCGGATGGATCGACATGTTGTCGCCGCTCATCCGCAAGGAGGCGCTGACGCGCTATCCGTTCCAGGAAGATCTGTTCGCCGAGGGTGAGTCGGTCTATTTCCGTATCGCGATGCGCTGGCCGTTCCATTTCGATCCCGAGCCGGTCGTCGTCTTGCGCGATCACGACGCGAACATCGGCAAGGCGATCCGCCGCAATCACGAAAACTTCATCGAGATGCTGGCGCGCATGGAGCGCCATCCCGATTTTCCCGACGAGCTGCGCAGCCTATTGCCCGCGTATCGCGCGCACACGGCGCGCAACGCCGGCTGGCAGGCGATTCGCATGGGCGCCGACGACATGGCGTGGGCGCGCGGCCGCTTCACCCAGGCCTTGCGCGAGCACTGGCCGACCGCGCTGCATCCGCGCACCGTCATCGGGCTCGGCATGACGCTGTTGCCGCGACGCGCGCGCCAGCGCTTGAACGCGCTCGGTTTCGCGGTTCGGCGCAGCTCGACCAACGCGGTCTATCGCGAAGAGCTCCGATGAGCGCCGGCGCGAGCGCGCCCGACTGCACCGTGCTCATGCCGACGTTGAACTCGGCGCGCTACGTCGGCGACGCGCTGGCCTCGATCGCCGCCTGCGACGACCGCGAACGCTGGCACGTCCTCGTGCTCGACGGTGGATCGCGCGACGCGACCGCCGAGATCGTTCGGCGGTTCGCGCCGCTGGCCGAGCTGCGCGTGGCGCGCGACGACGGCCTCTACGATGCCCTCGACGCGGGGCTCGGCCAGGTGCGCAGCGGCTACGTGGCGTGGCTCAACAGCGACGACACCTTCGCGCCCGCCGGGCCGGCGGCGTTGTTGCGCGCGCTCGACCAGGACGCCGCGCTCGATCTCGCGTATGGCGACTGGATCGAGCGGCGCGCCGACGGCAGCGAGCGCCGCGTGCAACAGCACGACGCCGCCCTCGAGCTGGTGCGCGCCGGCGACGTCGAACGCGGATGGGTCGCGCCGCTCAGCTGCATCTGGCGGCGCGATGCGCTAGCGCGGCTCGGTGGCTGGAGCCGGCGTTATCGCATCGTCGGCGACTTCGAGCTGTGGATGCGCGCCGCCGTCGTCGAGCCGCCGCTGCGCGCCCGCCACGTCGCCGAGCTGATCGCCACGTTTCGCCAGCACGACTCGTCGCTGTCGGCGGGCAAGCGCCACCGCCGTGCGTGCGCCGACGAGGACATCCGTCTGGCCGAGGAGCTGGTCGCCGGCGACGGGCTTCCGCCGCCGCTCGCCGGCGCGCTGACCGCGCGGCGCCAGCGCGCCATCGAGCAGGCGGCGTGGTCGGAGCTGCGCGGCGGCCATCCGCTGGCGGCGCGACAGCTTCTACGCCATCATCGCGCCGACGAGGGACTGCTGCAGCTCGCCTGTCGTCAGCTGCTGGCGGGAGCACGCCGGCGGCTCTTCGGCATCCATCGCGCGCAAGGAACGAACGAATGAACCTGCGAGCCATCGCCCAGAATCAGCTTCACCT
The DNA here is from genome assembly GCA_036494045.1 of Polyangia bacterium. GTDB lineage: Bacteria > Myxococcota_A > Polyangia > Palsa-1104 > Palsa-1104 > JAQBQH01. Next base: position 7,531 of record DASXOU010000461.1, read on the forward strand.
GTGGATCCGCCGCTCCTTCCCGTTGTGGCAACGGCTCGGCGTTCACGTCGTTCCCAACCATTTCTATTTTCCGATTCCCGACACGCGCACGCTCGACGATCGCTTGTGGGAAGAGCGCTCGGAGCTACCGGGCATCGACATGCGCGCGCCGGCGCAGCTGCAGCTTCTGTCGGAGCTGGCCGCCGGCTTCCGCGCCGAATACGACGCGCTGCCGCGGACGCCGACGGGCGTGGCCCACGAGTACCACCTCGACAACGGTCTCTTCGGCCCCGTCGACGCCGAGATGCTGTATGCGATGATTCGCAAGCTCGCGCCCAAGCGAATCTACGAGGTCGGCTCGGGCTTCTCGACCTATCTGGCCGCCCAAGCGGTTCGCAAAAACGAAGCCGACGGCAAGACGCGCAGCGAGCTGGTCGCGTTCGAGCCCTATCCGAATCCGGTGCTGGCCGCCGGCGTCCCCGGCGTCACCCGCCTCGAGCGCATCGGCGCGCAGCAAATTCCGCTGTCGACCTTCGCCGCGCTCGAGGAGAACGACATCCTGTTCATCGACTCGAGCCACATCGTCAAGATTGGCAGCGACGTGAACTACCTGATCCTCGACGTGCTCCCGCGGCTGCGCCCCGGCGTGGTCGTGCACATCCACGACATCTTCCTGCCGTTCGAATATCCCAAGAGCTGGGTCAAGGATTCGCGCACGTTCTTCAACGAGCAATATCTGTTGCAGGCGTTCCTCGCCTTCAACGGCGCGTTCGAGGTGATCCTCGCCGGCAGCTACCTCGCCGCCACGCAGCCCGCGGCGATGAGCGCGGCGTTCCGCTCGTTCCAGCCCGGCGCCGTCGGGCCGGGAAGCTTCTGGATTCGCCGGCGCGCCTAACGCCGTCGTCGCACGCGTTGCTTCAGCGCCAGGTACCAGCGATAGGGCAGCCCGAGCTTGCGCTGCACGACGACGGCGACGCGTAACGCCAGCGCCGCGC
>DASXOU010000462.1:0-4879 GCA_036494045.1 Polyangia bacterium
CAACGATCTGCTCTACGGCAACGTCGTCACCGTGCCGCCCGAGCAGCTCTATATCATGTCGGCGGCGGCGATCGTAGTCGCGCTGGTGCACGGCCTCTTCGGCAAGGAGTTCGTGTTCACCTCGTTCGACGCCGAGATGGCGCGCACGCTCGGGCTGCGCACCAAGCTGTGGTCGCTCGTGCTGTTCCTGACCTTCGCCGTCGCCATCTCGGTGTCGACGCGCGCCATCGGCGCCTTGCCGGTGTTCGCGTTCACCGTGATTCCGCCGGCGGCGGCGCTGATGCTCGGCTCGCGCATGTGGTCGGTGTTCGCCATCTCGATCGCCATCGGCGTGGCCTCGACGTTCTTCGGCTACTACGCGTCGTTTCGCTGGTCGCTGCCGACGGGCGCATCGATGGTGATCGTGGCGGCGGCGTTCCTCGGCTTCGCCATGACCGGGCGCTTTTCGCGCAAGAGGCAAGGATGACCCGACTGATCGTCGCCGCTATAGTGCTGGCCGCCGCATCCACGGCGCACGCGCAAGTCGACGGCGGCGCGCCGCCGCCGGATCTCGGCGACATGGCGCCGGCCGCGCCCGCCGACGGCGGCGTGTCGGAGGCCGAGATCGCAAAGGCGCTGCAAGCCGACGTCTCCGCGCAGAAGCAGGCGCGCGCGGGTGCGGCCGCGGCGACGCCGCCACAGACGGCGACGACGGGCTCGGGCTTCACCGCCGCGCTCGGCCGCGTCTTCCAATCGCTCAACCCCGACATCAGCGCCATCGTCGACTTCGCCGCCGGCTGGTTCCAGGACGACGCCGGCACGATCAAAGCGGGCGACGATCCGCAGTCGACCGGCTTCAAGGTGCAAGAGGTCGAGCTGGCGCTGCAAGCCGTCGTCGATCCCTATTTTCGCGCCGACGTGTTTCTCACGATTCCCGATCTGCAGGGCATCGAGGTCGAAGAGGCGTTCCTGACCACGACGCACCTGCCGTGGAACTTTCAGATCCGCGCCGGCATCTTTCGCGCCGGCATCGGGCGGCAGAACGCGCAGCACCTGCACCTGCAGGACTTCACGCGCCGGCCCGAGCTCAATACGCAGTTCCTCGGCGTCGACGGCTTGCGCTCGCCCGGGCTCGAGGTCAATTGGCTGGTGCCGAGCCTGCCCTTCTACCTGGTGCTCGCCTACTCGATGTTCTCGGTGGCGCCGGCCGACGCCAATGAGCCGCTGCAGACCTTCGGCGGCGGCGCGCGCTGGGACTTCACCTACCTGGCGACGGCGCGTGCGTTTTTCCCATTCAGTGATACGACGTCGTTATACGCGGGATTGAATTATGCCCACGGCAAGACGTCGCAGTCGGTGTCGGGCGGCAATACCGTACTGCCGTCGACGGCGAGCGGGCTCACGCTCTACGACAATTATTATGACAACCTCTACGGCGCCGATTTGTATTTGAAATGGAAACCGGTGAATCAGAGCCGCAGCTACGCATCGGTGGCGTGGCAATCGGAATACTTCATGCGGCAGATTCCGAATCTACTGATCGGCGGCGTCAAGCATCAGCAGCTCGAGGGCGGCTTGTACTCGCAGGTCGTGGTGCAGCTGCACCGTCGCTGGTATCTGGGAGTCCGCGGCGAGATCGAAGGCATTCCCGCGGGCGACAACGTCCACCGCGAATACGCGGGCGAAGGGAGCATTACGTGGGGTCTATCGGAGTTCTCACGCATTCGTCTCTACGGCGAAGTGCGCTACGGTCCGCGCTTTCTGCCGCTCGACATGGTGCCGCATCCGGCGTCGCGCTTGACCGAAGCGGCGTTCCTGCAGCTCGAAGCGGCCATCGGCGCGCACGGGGCGCATCCGTTCTGATGCGCGCCTCTATTTTCTCGCTTTCGCTGTGGGCAGCGTTGATCGTGTTGATCGTCGGCGGCGGGCGCGCCGAGGCCAAGGTGCACGTGGTGACGTCGATCGAGACCTTCGCCGATCTCGCGCGCAAGGTCGGCGGCGATCGCGTCGAGGTCAAGTCGCTGTCGCACGGCTACATGGATCCGCATTTCGTCGAGCCCAAGCCGTCGTTGGTGCTCGATCTGAATCGCGCGGATCTGCTCGTCCACGTCGGGCTCGAGCTCGAGATCGGCTGGCTGCCGCCGCTCATCCTCGGCTCGCGCAACGAGAGGATCGGGCTCGGCATGCCCGGCAACCTCGACGCCTCGACGCAGATTCCGGTGCTCGACGTGCCGGCCTACAAGGTCGATCGCTCGATGGGCGACATCCATCCGCAGGGCAATCCGCACTATTGGATCCCGCCCGACAACGCGATCATCATCGCGCGCGAGATCGCCGAGCGGCTCACGCAGATCGACGGCGCCGGCGCGGCGACCTATGAGGCGAACCTGAAGCGATTCCAGGACGACGTGGCGCGCCGTCGCGGCGAGTGGGAGAAGCGCGCGGCCGGCGCGCGCGGGATGAAGATCGTCACCTATCACAAGAGCTGGAGCTACGTGTCGAAGTGGCTCGGCATGCAAGAGGTCGGCTACGTCGAGCCCAAGCCGGGCATTCCGGCGCCGCCGTCGCACATCGCGGCGCTCATCGGGCTCATGATGCGCGAGCACGTCAAAGTGATCCTGATGGAGTCGTTCTATCCGCGGAACACCGTCGAGCTCGTGGCCAACAAGGCGGGCGCCAAGGCGCTGGTGATGCCGAGCGACGTGGGCGCGACGCCGGACATCAAAGACTACTTCGCGCTCGTCGACGCGGTGGTGTCGAAGCTGGCGTCGCCGTAAGATCTGCGCATGCGCGGCGACGCGATCGGCTTTGCGATTACGCTCGATGTCGAGGGGCAGGCGGTGCTCGTGGTCGGCGACGACGCGGACGCGGCACGCAAGCGGGCGCTCCTCGAAGACGCGGGCGCGCGCGTGACGCAGCTTCTACCCGATGACTTCGCCGACGCCGCCGTCGACGGCGCGCGGCTCGTGCTTCTGAGCGCGCGCGATGCGGCGCTGGCGGCGCGCGTGTCGGCGGCGGCGCAAGCGCGCGGCGTGCCGGTGTGGTGCTCGGACGATCCGGCGCGCTCGGACTTCGCGATGCCGGCGATCGCGGCGCTCGGTCCGGTGCGCATCGCGGTGTCGACCTCGGGTGGCTCGCCGACGCTGGCGGGCAAGCTGCGCGCGATCTTCGAGAAGCAGCTCGGCGAGCGCTTCGGCGACTTCGCGCGCGCCCTCGCTCGCCGCCGCGCCGCGCACACGATCGACGAACGGCGCGCCGACGTCGACGGCTTCGAGCTCGACATCGCCGCGCGCTATCCTGATTGGTTCAGCTGAGCGTGGCGTCGAGCTCGAGCGCCTTTTGGAGACGCTCGAGGTAGTCCGAGCGCGGGATGTCGACGGCGCCGAGGCTGTGCAGGTGCGGCGTCGGGACCTGCGCGTCGCACAGCGCAAAGCCGCAGGCGCGCAGGCGATCGACGAGGTGCATGACCGCGGCCTTGGACGCGTCGGTGCGGCGGTTGAACATCGACTCGCCGCCGAAGAATCCGCCGAGCGTCACGCCGTAGAGCCCGCCGACGAGCTCGTCTTTTTCCCAGACTTCGATCGAGTGGGCGTGCCCCTTTTGATGCAGCGTCTTGTAGGTGCGCACGAAGTCTTCCGAGATCCAGGTCGACTCGCGCCCCGGCGCCGGCGCCGCGCAGGCGCGCATCACCTCCACGAAGGCTTCGTCGACGGAGAAGCGCCAGCCGCCACGGCGCACGTTCTGCCGCGTCGAGCGATGCGCCTTGTAGGTCGCCAGCTCGAAGACGGCGCGCGGATCGGGCGACCACCACGAGATCACCGGATCCGACGACCACGGGAACACGCCCGAGCGATAGGCGACGAGCACCAGCTCGGGGTCGAGCGACCCACCGATGGCCACCAGGCCGTTTTCATCGGCGCGATTCGGATCGAAAGGGCTGCCGCTACGCGGGCGCTGCCAGCTCTTACCCACGAGTGATACTATAACGCCACTCGTGAAGATCGCTGCCCTCGACGTCGGGACCAACAGCATCCACCTGCTCATCGCCCGCGTCGCGGCCGACGGCCAGGTCGAGCCGCTCGACCGCGCCAAGGACATGGTGCGCCTCGGCGATTCGGCGTTCAAAGGGGTGATCGCGCCCGACGCCTTTGCGCGCGCCACCGAGTGCATCCGCAAGTATCGCGCGCAAGCGGAGCGCGCCGGCGTCGACGCCATCATCGCGGTCGCGACCTCGGCCGTGCGCGAAGCGGAGAACGGCGGCGACTTCGTGCGCGTCGTGCGCGACGAGACCGGCATCGAGCTCACCGTCATCCGCGGCGAGCAGGAGGCGCGCCTCATCTATCTCGGCGCGCGCTCGGCGATCAACCTGGCGGGCAGAAAAGCGCTCATCATCGACATCGGCGGCGGCTCGGTCGAGCTCATCGTCGGCGACGCGCGCGAGGCGCACTACGCCAGCTCGCACAAGCTCGGCGTCCTGCGCCTGCTCGATCAATATCAGCTCGCCGATCCGATCACCGCCGATCAGCGGCTGCGCCTCGCCGAGCAGCTCCATCGCGCGCTCGAGGCGCCGACGGCGGCGATCCGCAAGATCGGGTTCGACCTCGTGGCCATGACCTCGGGCACGCCGCGCGCCGTCGCCGAATTGATCCCGACGACGACGGCGGAGAAGCCGCGCGCGATCGCGTTCAAGGACGTCTGGGAGCTCGAGGAAAAATTGTGCGCGATGAACGCCGCCGAGCGCTCGCGCGTGCCCAACCTCGATCCCAAGCGCGTCGACTCGATCGTGCCCGGCGTCATCCTGGTGCGCTCGCTCCTCGAGGTGGTGCACGCCGACTCCTACGTCTTGTGCGAATCGGCGCTGCGCGAGGGGCTGGTCGCCGCTTACGCCGCGCGCAACGGG
>DASXOU010000463.1:0-7475 GCA_036494045.1 Polyangia bacterium
GCGGCGACGTCGGCGGTCATCGCGGTCGTCGCTTTCGCGCAGCGAATCGTCGGCGCGACGGGAATCCTCGGCTTCTATCAGCCGCGCTCGCAGCCGGGATTCGGCTTCTTCGGCACGTTCGTCGACGTCAATCATGCAGCCGCGCTCCTGGCCATCGGCGCGCTCATCTCCGCCGGCGTCGCCATCGATTCGCGCTCGGCCAAGCGCGTGCTGTTCATCGTCATCGGGCTCGTCGACGGCGCCGCGCTCTTGTACTCGACGTCGCGCGGCGGGCTGGCCGGATTCGCCGTCGGCGGTTTCGTGCTCATCGCGCTGTTGACCGCGCGCAGCGGCACCATCGCGCGCGCCATCGTGGTCGCGTCGGTGGCGCTGCTCGTCGGCACGGCGGTCACGCTGTGGGCGCACGAAGGGCTGCGACAGCGCTTCCACGCCACGCCGACGGAGATCGTCGACAACCAGAAGACGCGCGGCTGGGCCGCCGGTCTTCGCATGGCCGGCGATTACCCGTGGACGGGCGTCGGACGTGGCGCCTTCGCCGCGCCCATCGACGGCTATCGCAAATCGGAAAACGTGAGCCTGGTCTATCCGGAGAACGTCGTCGTGCAGATGGCGAGCGAGTGGGGCTTGCCGATGACGCTCGTGCTCATCGCGCTCGTGCTCGCGACGTCGCTGCGGCTGGCGCGCAACCTTCCCGACGCTTCGGCCACCGTCGTCGCGGGCGCGTGTGCGATCGTCTCCGTCGCGGTTCACGAGATGTTCGACTTTTCGCTCGAGCTGCCGGGCGTCGCCTATCCGGCGACGATCGTCGTCGCGGCCGTGGCCGGGCGTTTGACGGCCGATCCGAAGCAGCGCACGTTCGACGCGATCCGGCTGAGCGTGCGCCAATCGTGGGCGTTCGTGGCGGCGCTCGCGCTTGCGCTCTTGGTCAGCGGCGCGGCCGCGAACGGCCGAACCCTCGACGACGATTGGGCACGACTGCGCGCGCTCGTCGCCAGCCGCGCACCCGACGTCGACGATCGCCTCAAAGAGGCGATTGCCCGTCATCCTGCCGACGACTTTCTCGAGCTCTTGGCGGCGGAACATGCGCTGCGCGAGGGGCGCGGGGACGCGATGCACCATCTCAACCGCACGCTCGAGCTCAGTCCGTCGAATTGGCAGGCGCACCGGATGGCGGCGCGGTTGTTGGCGTCGGTGCATCATCCGGCCCAGGCGGCGCTCGAGTATCGGCTGGCCATCGAAAACGGCATGGTCATGGACGTCAACGAGCTTCGCGCGGTGGTCGGCGTGCACGTGCTCGACGCCGTGCCGCAGACGCCGCGCGACCTCGTCGAGCTGGCGCGCCAACTGTACGGCGTCGCAGCGGTGGCCGAGGCCGATGCGGCGGTGCAGCGCGCGGTCGCCGCGGCCGATCCGAAGCTACCCGTGCTCATGCAGCGCGTGCAGCTCGCGCTCGACGCCAATGCGGCGGCGCCGCTGCCGGCCGCGTCGCGCGCGCTGCTGGCGGAGAACGACGGCCCCGCCGCATACGCGCTGGCGGCGATCGGTCTGGCGCGCGCGGGCCTGTTCACCGAGGCGTACGCGGCGATCGACGCCGGCTACGCGGCGCACCGATCGGAGCCGTCGCTGCTGCTCACCGGCGCCGAGGTGCACATCCTCGCCAAGGATGTGCCGGGTGCACGCGCGCAGATCGCCAAGGCTGCGCACGCGACGCTGTCGCTATCGGAGTGGCAGCACGCCGAAGAGCTGCTGGTGCAGATCTACCAGCTCAGCGGCGACGAGCCGGCGGCGGCATTGGCGCACGCCCGCGCCGAGTTGATCGCCAAGCAGCGCCGCGTTATCAACGTGCCGCAATGAGGTGCTGGTCTTGAACCTGCTGGTCACCGGCGGCGCCGGATTCATCGGCTCGAACTTCGTGCGCCGCCGACGTGCGCGCCTGCCGCGCGAGCGCCTCGTCGTGCTCGATGCGCTGACGTACGCCGGCAACCTCGCCTCGATCGACGGCGTCGAGGGCGTCACCTTCGTGCGCGCCGACATCTGTGACGGTGCCGCCGTCGAGGCGACGCTGCGCGACCACGCCATCGAAGCGATCGTGCACTTCGCCGCCGAGAGCCACGTCGACCGATCGATCCTCGGTCCCGGCGCGTTCGTGCGCACCAACGTCACCGGCACGGCGACGCTGCTCGAAAAAGCGCGCGCGGCCGGCGTCAAGCGCTTCGTGCACGTGTCGACGGACGAGGTGTACGGCGACCTCGGCCCCGAGGAGGCGCCCTTCAGCGAAGCGACTCCGATCCGCCCGCGTTCGCCGTATTCGGCGTCGAAGGCAGGATCCGATCACCTGGTGCACGCGTGGTTCGAGACCTACCGCTTTCCCACGCTGATCACGCGCTGCTCCAATAATTATGGGCCGTACCAGTTTCCCGAGAAGCTGATCCCGCTCATGATCCTCAACGCGATGTCCGACATGCCGCTGCCCGTCTACGGCGACGGCATGAACGTGCGCGATTGGATTCACGTCGACGATCACTGCGCCGCCGTCGAGCGCGTCCTCGAAGCCGGCCGCGACGGCGAGGTCTACAACGTCGGCGGCCGCGCCGAGAAGCCGAACCTCGAGATCGTGCGCGCCATCCTGCGCGCGCTCGGCAAGCCGGAGTCGCTCATCAAGTACGTCGCCGACCGCCCCGGTCACGATCGCCGCTACGCCATCGACGATCGCAAGATCGAGCGCGAGCTCGGCTGGACGCGCGCGCGCAAGTTCGACGAAGGGCTGGCCGCCACCATCGCCTGGTATCGCGCCAACGAGCCCTGGTGGTCGGCGATCCGCTCGGGCGAGTATCTCCACTGGTACGAGCGCAATTACGGCGCGCGCGGGACCAGCGGGTGAGCGTCGTCGTACTCGGTGCCGGCGGGCTGCTCGGGCGCGCCATCGTCGACGCCGTCGACGGCCAGCAGGTGCGTGCGTTGGCCCGCGCCGAGTGCGACATCACCGACGAGCGTGCGCTCGCGGCGGCGACGGCGGACGCGCACCTCATCGTCAACTGCGCGGCGTTCACCAACGTCGACGGCGCCGAGGCGAACGAGGACGCCGCGTGGCGCGTGAACGCGCTCGGCGCCGAAGCGGTCGCACGCGTGGCGGCGCGTCACGGCTCGGCGCTGGTCCACGTGTCGACCGACTTCGTGTTCGACGGTGCGCAGCCGCAGCCGTACGACGAATTCGCCACGCCCAATCCGCAGTCGATCTACGCCCGCAGCAAGCGAGCCGGTGAAGAGCTCGCGCGTGCGGCGTACGGCAGGCTGTTCGTCGTGCGCGTGCAAGGGCTCTACGGCGATGGCGGCGCCAACTTCTCGTCGAAGCTGCGGCAGCTCCTCATCGCCGGCAAGCCGCTGCGCCTCGACGGCGAACGACGCGTGCAGCCGACGTCGGCCCGCGCGGCGGCGGCGCAGATCGTCGCGCTCGCGGCGACCGATTGGTACGGCACCTATCACGTCAGCTGCACCGGTGAGACCACCTGGGCCGGCTTCGCGGCGCGCCTCGCCGAGCGGCTGGAGCTGCCGCGATCGTGGGACGTGGTGCGCACGGCCGAGCTGGCCGCGCCGGCGCGGCGTCCGCCGAACTGCTTGTTCGAGCATCGCATGCTGCGGCTGCGTGGCCTCATGCGGATGCCGAGCTGGGAAGAGGCGCAGGACGAATACCTGCGACGAGAGGCCTCGCGATGAAGGGAATCGTTCTTGCGGGCGGCTCGGGCACGCGCCTGCATCCGTTGACGCGGGTGGTGTCGAAGCAGCTCTTGCCGGTCTACGACAAGCCGATGGTCTACTACCCGATCTCGACGCTGATGCTGGCAGGGATCCGGCAGATCCTGATCATCTCGACGCCACACGACACGCCCCGGTTCGAGGAGCTGCTCGGCAACGGCGCGCAGTGGGGCATCGAGATCAGCTACGCAGTGCAGCCGCGCCCCGAAGGGTTGGCACAGGCATTTCTCATCGGGCGCGATTTCGTCGGGCCCAAAGACGGCTGTGCCCTCGTGCTCGGCGACAACATCTTCCACGGCCATGGTCTCAGCGAGCAGGTGCAGCGAGCGGCGCGCCGCCAGTCGGGCGCGACGGTGTTCGGCTACTGGGTCCGAGACCCGGAGCCCTACGGCGTCGTAGAGCTCGACGGCCAGGGCAACGCGCTGTCGCTGGAAGAAAAGCCGGCCGCACCGAAATCGAATTACGCAGTAACCGGATTGTATTTCTACGACAATCAGATATTGGATATCGCCAAATCGCTGCGCCCGTCGGGACGCGGCGAGCTCGAAATCACCGATGCGAATCGCGACTATCGGAAAAAGGGACAATTACGCGTCGAATTGATGGGGCGTGGATATGCCTGGCTCGATACCGGCACGCACGAATCCTTGATGCAGGCCTCGTCGTTCATCCAGATCATCGAGGAGCGCCAGGGATTGAAGATCGCCTGCCCGGAGGAGATCGCGTGGCGAATGGGCTTCATCGACGCCGAGCAGCTGCGCGCCATCGCCGCCTCCATGCGCAACAGCGAATACGGCCGTTATCTGGCGTCGCTCGACGGAGGCCGCCCTTGAAGATTACGCCGACGGCGCTCGCCGAAGTGCTGGTCGTCGAGCCGCGCGTGTTCGCCGACGACCGCGGCTTTTTCCTCGAAACCTTTTCTGCCCAGCGTTACGCAGACGCCGGCATTCCGACTACTTTCGCGCAGGACAACTTGTCGCGGTCGGTGCGCGGAACGCTGCGTGGGCTTCACTTCCAGCAGCCGAACGCGCAGGGCAAGCTGGTGCAGGTCGTGCGCGGCACGGTGTTCGACGTCGTCGTCGACATCCGCCGCGGCTCGCCGACGTTCGGTCGTTGGGTCGGCGTCGAGCTCGACGGCGACGTCCCCAAGCAGATGTGGGTCCCGGCGGGCTTCGCGCACGGCTTCTGCGTCACCAGCGAAACGGCCGACTTCTGGTACAAGTGCACGACGCCCTATTCGCCCGCCGACGAGCGCTGCGTGCGCTGGGACGAGCCGGAGCTCGGCATCGAGTGGCCGGTGACGAGGCCGCTGTTGTCGAAGAAGGACGCGAGCGCGCCCGCGCTGGCCGAGCTGTTGCCGCTGTTGCCGACGTACGACGCCGGTTGACGCGCTACTCGAGCGCGATGCGCATACGGCGGTGACGCAGGCCGGCGCTCTTGCACGTTTCGTCGAGCAGGACGCCGCGCTCGGCCAACAGCTTGGTCGTCGACACGACGACCTCTTCGACGCGCTGCTCGCCGGCGAGCTCGCCGAGGCGATCGATGCCGCCGAGCACGCGTACACCGTGGATCACGCGGCCCTGTTTCTGCGGATCGTCGTCGACGAAGCCGACCGGAAAGAGGCCGAGCTCGGCGTTGCGGATGAGCTCGCGCAAGAGCAGCTCGCCGCCGTCGCCGGCGCCGTAGATGAGCACGCGTTTCTTGCCCGACGGCGACTGGAAGCGCGACGCCCAGGTGCGAAACAGACGGAACGAAATGCGCGTCCCGCAGATGCCGACGGTGAGCAGAAGACCGTCGACGATCAGCACCGATCGCGAGACATGCTCGAGGCGGAAGACGAACACGATGCTCAAGGTCGAGACCACCCACGCGCCCGACACGGCGCGCAGCTGGCGTGACAGGTCGTTCATCGAGGTGTAGCGCCACAACCCGTCGTAGAGCCCGAGCGCGAGGAACGCGCCGAGCTGCGATACGATCGCCAGCGGCAGCGACATCACGAACAGGGTGTAATAGGGCCGAACCAGCTCGCCGTCCCAGCGCAAGAGAAAGGCCGCGTAGTAGGCGAGGACGATCACGACGACGTCGCACAGCACCTCGAACACGCGGCGCTTGTACGTGAAGTCGGCCAGCGTCGGCAGCAGCGCCCGCCCGCTGCCTTCGCGCTCGTCGGCGACCGGTTGATAGACGGTCACGCCGGCCACGAAGACGGCGAAGAACAGGCAGCCCATGAAGAACGCCGGCACCAGAAAGGCGCCGATCATCCACGACGAGTTACGCACCAGGACGGCGACTGCGCCCGACAGCGCAGCGACCGTCCACAACGTCAGCGCGGCGTTGCGCTCGCTCAGGCCGAGCGCCACCAGCCGGTGCGACGTGTGATCGCGTCCGCCCTGCGAAACCGGGCGCCCTGCCATGCGCCGCGACACCGTCACCAGCGTCGTGTCGACGATGGGAATGAGCAGGAGCAGCACCGGAATGGCCAGGATGGCGATGATGTTGCGCCGCACGCCGCCGGAGTTCGAGATGAGCGTGACGGCGCCGAGCAAGAAGCCGATGAAGAGCGAGCCGCAGTCGCCCATGAAGATCGAGGCGGGGTTGAAGTTGAAGACGAGGAAGCCGGCGACGGCGCCGGCGAAGATCGCGATCAAGAGCGCCGGCGCGGCAAAACCGGCTGCGTCGCAGAAGTAGACGAGAAAGAGCGCGGCGATGACGGCGACGCCGGCGGCCAGACCGTCGAGGTTGTCGAGCAGGTTGATGGCGTTGGTGATGCCGACGAGCCAGAAGATCGTGAGCGCCTGATCGATGACCACCGACGGCACCCAGTGCAGCCTGAGCCCTCCCATCGTCGCTGCCGTGCAGACGAAGATCTGGCCGACCAGCTTCGCATAGGGCTTCAAGTGGACGACGTCGTCGATGAGCCCGACGAGAAACATGCCGGCGGCCGAGGCGAGCAGCAAGTGCGATCCGGCGACGTACGGGACCTTGCGCAGCCAGAGCGCCGTGACCAGGAAGCCAACGAAGATGGCGACGCCGCCGTAGAGCGCAGTCGGCTTCTTGTGCCAGCGGTCGGGGCGCGGCGCGGCGACGAGCTTGAAGCGGCGCGCCGCGACGCGCACCAGCAGCGTCAGCACGAGCGACGCTGCCAGCGCGATGCCGAATCCCGTCGCGTACGCGATGACGCTGTCCAAGAAGCTCCTCGTTACGGGTTGCGGCGCTGGTGCTCGATCACGTCGGTCAAGATCTGGTTGAGCGGGATCGTCGGCTGCCAGGCGATCGCTTTTTTGATCTTGCCGAGGTCGGGCACGCGGCGCGGCATGTCCTCGAACCCCTGCTCGTAGGCCTTCTCGTAGGGCACGAGCACGATCTCCGACTTCGAGCTGCACATCTCGCGCACCTGCTTTGCCAGGTCGCCGATGGTGATCTCGACGTTGTTGCCGATGTTGAAGACGTTGCCGTAGGCGGCGTCGTGGTCGGTCAGGCCGATGAGCGCGCGCACCACGTCGGAGACATGCGTAAAGCAACGCGACTGCTTGCCGTCGCCGTAGACGGTGATCGGCTGACCGGCGAGCGCCTGGCGCACGAAGTTCGGCACGACCATCCCGTATTGGCCGGTTTGGCGCGGACCGACGGTGTTGAAGAGGCGCGCGACGACCGTCGGCAGCTTCTTCTCCTTCCAATAGGCGATGGCGAGGAACTCATCGATCGCTTTACTGCAAGCGTAC
>DASXOU010000464.1:0-2556 GCA_036494045.1 Polyangia bacterium
GGCGGCGATGGCGGGCGCGCTCGGCGTGTCGCTCGAGAAGGTCGGCTGCTATCGGCTCGGCGACGGCGCCGGCCCCATCGGCGCCGAGACCATCGGTCGCGCGGTGTCGATGTTGTACGTCGCGAGCGCGCTCGGCGCCGCCGGGGCCGCGGCGGCGACCTGGTGGATGCGCGCGCATGCCTGAGCCGCGTCGCGAATTCGCCGAGCTGCCGGCGGCGGTTCACGGCGGCGACGCGCCCGCGGGCACCATCGATTTCTCGACGGGTGTCTCGCCGCTACCGCCACCGCCGTCGTTGATGGCGGCGTGGCGCGGCGCCGACGTGACGCGCTATCCGCATCCGACGGCGCTGCCGCTGCGAGAAGCGATCGCTGCGTGTCACAGTGTCGACGCCGATGCCGTCGCCGTCGGCGCCGGCTCGGTCGAGCTCGTGTGGGCGTTGGCGCGCGCGTTCGGCGGCGCCGGGCGGCGCGTCGGCTTCGTCGCCCCCGCGTTCGGCGAATACGCGCAAGCGGGCCTGGCCTCGGGCGCCGTCACCGCCGCCGTCGCCGTCGACGATCCGTGCGATCTCCTGTTCGTCGCGCGCCCGGGCAATCCGCTCTCGAGCGCGCCGTCGATCGAGGCGGCGCGCGCCGCGCTCGTCGTCGTCGACGAGGCGTACCAGCCGCTGTGCGACGGCGTAACGCCGACCGCGCCGTCGGAGCGCGTGGCCGTCTTGCGCTCGTTGACCAAGGTGTTCGCGCTGCCGGGCCTGCGGCTCGGCTATCTCGTCGCCTCGCGCGTCGTCGCGCGTGCGGTGCGCGCGGCGCTGCCGCCGTGGAACGTGTCGGCGCCGGCGATCGCCGCCGGTCTGGCCGCGCTCGCCGAGCCGACCGCGCCGGTGCGCGCCGCCGTCGCCGATCTGCGCGCGGCGATGATCGCGCGCCTGGCCGCCATCGGCGTTCGGCCCGTCGTCGCCGGCGGTATCTTCGTCGTCGTCGACGTTGGCGACGCCCGCGGGTTCACCGCCAGGATGCTGGCGCGCGGCGTGCGCGTGCGCGACTGCGCGAGCTTCGGTCTGCCCGCCTACGTGCGCCTGGGCGTGCGCGGCGACGAGGACGTGTCGCGCCTCGTCGCGGCGTGGCAAGCTACACGGCCGTGAGCTTCACGGACGAAGATCGCCGCGCCGTCTACGAGGTCATCGGCAAGCGCCGCGACATCCGCCACTTTCGCGCCGGCGCGCCGCTGCCCGACGACGTGCTCGCGCGCATCCTCGGCGCCGCCCATCAGGCGCCGTCGGTCGGTTACTCGCAGCCGTGGGACTTCGTGGTCGTCCGCGATCGCGCGCGGCGTGGGCGCATCCGCGACAGCTTTCTGCGCGTGCGCGCGGCCGAAGCGGCGCGCTTCCCCGCCGGCGAGCGGCGCGAGCAATACCTCGCCTACAAGCTCGAGGGCATCCTCGACTCCGCCGTCAACGTCTGCGTCACCGTCGATCTGCGGCCCGCCGACGAAGCGGTGCTCGGCACCACCGCGCAGCCGGAGTCGCTGCGCTGGAGCACCTCGTGCGCGGTGCAGAACCTGTGGCTGGCAGCGCGCGCCGAAGGCATCGGCGTCGGCTGGGTGAGCATCGTCGAGCCGGCGGTGTTGCGCTCGGAGCTGATGCTGCCGCCCGGGATCGAGCCGGTCGCCTATCTGTGCGTCGGCGAGCCCATCGAGTTTCGCGATCGGCCGCTGCTCGAGGAGACCGGCTGGCGCGCGCGCCGCGAGCTCGGCGACGCGATGCACGACGAGCAGTACAGAGGCCTTCAGCCGTCAGCCCTCAGCATTCAGCCTCAGAATCAGAATTACGGAATGGAGATTCCAGAATTCGACCGCGGGCGCGAGGCGGCGGTCCTGGAGGAGTGGCTGACGCGCTGCAAGCCCAAGGGCGCGCTCGGGCGGCTCGAGACGTTGGCGGCGTGGTACGCAGGCGCGCGCGGAACGCAGACGGTCGCGCCGCCGCAGAAGATCGAGCTCTACGTGTTCGCCGGCGATCATGGCGTCGTCGAAGAGGGCGTGAGCGCCTGGCCATCGACGGTGACGGCGGCGATGGTGGGCAACATGCTCGCCGGCGGCGCGGCGGTCAACGTGATGGCGGAGTCGGCCGGCGTCGCGCTCACCGTCGTCGACGTCGGCGTCGCCGGCGACAGCAGCGCCTGGCCGCAGCCGGCCGAGCGGCGCGCGCGCCTGGTCGCCGACAAGGTTCGCGCCGGCACCGCCAACCTCGCGCGCGCGCCGGCGATGAGCCGTGACGAAGCGAGCGCCGCCATCGCCGTCGGTGAGCGGCTCGCACGCGCGGCCGCCGACGCCGGCTGCGATCTCTTGCTCGCCGGCGAGATGGGCATCGGCAACACCACGGCGGCGGCGGCGCTTTTGTGCGCGCTCGCCGGCGTCGCGCCCGTGGACGCGTGCGGCCAGGGCGCCGGTCTCGACGACGCCGGCGTTGCGCACAAGATGCGCGTCGTCACCGCGGCGCTCGCGCATCACGGGCTCGGCGAGGGCGCCGCGGCCGATCCGCTCGACACGCTCGCTGCCGTCGG
>DASXOU010000465.1:0-3291 GCA_036494045.1 Polyangia bacterium
CGCGTCTCCGATGAGCATGTAGCTGGTGCAGGCAGTCTTCGTCGGACACGACGTCGGGCACGCGCCCGGCTGTGCGGCCGGGATCGCCTTGTCGCAGCTCTCGGCGCTTTCGACGGTGCCGTTGCCGCAGGTGGCGGAGCAGTCGGCGTCGGTGACGGGCGTGCAGCCGGTGGCGCAGCAGCCGTCGGCGGGGCCGCAGGCGGTCACGAAGGTGTGCGTGCAGTGCGCCGTGCAGTCCGCGGCGGTGCCGTCGACGGCGTCGGTGGTGCACGGGTTGTGATCGTCGCAGTCGGCGACGGCCGGGCAGGTGCCGGCGTTGGGCGCCGCGATCGCCGGATCGCACTCTTCATCGGGATCGAGCGTGCCGTTGCCGCAGGTCGGCGGCGCGAGGTCATCGGCGCTGCCGGCGTCGGGCATGGGCGCGGGCGGGACGCAGCTGCCGGCGAGCGGCGAATGGGGCGCGTAGACCCAGCCGCTCTCGCAGATCTCCGACGGCAGGCTGCAGTAGCCGATCGCTTCGCAGCGGCCGGCGGCGCCGGCGAGCGCGCACTGGTCGTCGCGCGTGCAGTGAAAGGTCGTGCTCCAGCAGCTCGCGACCACCGCCGCGGCGCCGACGAAGACGAAGAGCGCGATCGCGCGCGTCATCGGGCGCCGGCGTGGTTGTGGCGCGCGACCAGCGACAGGCGAATGACGCCGGCGACGAAGAGCGCGCCGCCGGTGGCGGTGAGGACGATGCCGGCGGTGCGCATGGTCGAGGCGCCGGCGAGCGCGTCGTCGAACCGCTGCAGCGTGGCGCGCGAGCGTTGCACCATCACCGTCGACCCGATGAAAAGGCCGCCGCCGGCGAGCGCGGCGCCGAGGCCGACGCCGGCGAGGATCATGCCGAGCCGATCGCGGTAGAACGGGCGGCGCGGCGGCGGGGCGGGGACTTCGACGCTGGCGGCGGCCGTGCGCGCCGCGGCTGCTTGCTCGTCGCGCAGCTGCTGCTCGCAGCGCTCGATCTGAAAACGCGCGGCGCCCGCCGACGCGGCGTCGACGGTGCCGAGATATTGCCGGTAGTAGCCGATCGCCTCGTCGCAGTGGCCGAGCTTGCGCGCCGATTGGCCGAGCGTGTAGAGGATCTCGGGCAGCGGCTGGAGCGCGTAGCCGAGGCGCAGCTCGCGGATCGCGGCTTCGTAGCGCCCTTGGTTGTACAGGCGCAGGCCCGAGTCGAGGTAGCTCTTCGCCGTCGGTGCCGGCTCGGCGTGGGCGGCCAGCGACAGCGACGCGCACAGGAAGAACGCCGCCAACGAGCGGCTAATGCGCAGCGCCCGGCGGCAATCCATCCTCGGGATTCCAGTCTGCGGGGGGATGCTGCGTGGTCGCGTCCTTCGCCGGCGCGCGCGCGGACGCGGTTGGCTTGGCGGCGCGGTGATGCGCGAGGTGGCGATGGCGTGGCGTCGCCGTCGCCGTCGCGATCTTCGGCGCGTTCGTCGCCGTCGCTGCCGGCGTCGGCGAAACGATCGGTGCCGGCACGGGCACCACCGGCGGAGGCACGGGCGCAGGCGCGGCCGCGACCGTCGACGACGCGAACGCAGGCGGCGCTGCCGCGGCCGCGTGCGACGAGGCGAGCTGACGCTGCACGACGACGATCGCCGCCACCGCCGCCAACCCGGCGATGATCCCGGCGCGCGCGCGCCGTCGCGACCGCGGCACGGCCGGCGCGTCCGACATGGTCGGCGCCGCGTCGGCCGCGATGATCTCGACCTCCGCCGACGGCGGCCGCGCCGTCGCCGCCCGCGCCGCGTAGTCGAGCGCCGCGCGCTCGCGCCACTCGGCGATGCGGTCGGCGAACTGCCGTTGCATGAAGCCCGCCAGCCGCGCCGACGAGATCGCCAGCTTGTGCTCGACGGCGAAGCGCTCGATGTCGAGCTGCAGCTCGCGCGCCGTCGCGTATCGCTGCGCCGGATCGCGCGCCAGCGCCTTGAGCACGATGGCGTCGAGCTCGCGCGGATAACCGGCCACCTCCGCCGACGGCGGACGCACGCCGTCCTCGACGATCTTCTTCATGACCTCGAAGTCGGAAGTGGCGCCGAAGAGCGCCTTCCCCGTCGACAGCTCGTGCAACAGCGTGCCGATGGCGAAGATGTCGCTGCGCCGATCGAGCGCCAGCCCGCGGCACTGCTCTGGCGACATGTACGCGAGCTTGCCGCGCACCGTGCCGGTGGTCGTCTCGCTCGAGCGGCTCGTCGCCTTGGCGATGCCGAAGTCGGTGATCATGACGGCGCCGTCGTAGCTGATGAGCACGTTCGACGGCGAGATGTCGCGATGCACGATCCCGAGCGCTCGGCCGTTCGGTCCCACGCATTCGTGCGCGTAGTGCAAGCCCTGGCAAACGCCGACGACGATCGCCAGCACCTCGGCCAGCGGCACCGCGGCTTTGGTCTCGCGCATTCGCTTGAGGAGCGCGTGGACGTCCTCGCCGTGCACGTATTCCATGGCGAGGAAATAGCTGCCTTCGACGATGCCGAACTCGAACACCTGCACGATGTTCGGGTGCTGCAACGACGCCGCCAGGCGCGCCTCGTCGAGAAACAGGTCGACCGTCTTCTTGTCGAAGGCGCGGTCCTGACGCACGCGCTTGATGATCGCGAGCTTCTCGAAGCCCTGAATGCCGCGCGCGCGACACAGGAAGATGTCGGCCATTCCGCCGCTGGCGAGGTGCGTGATGAGCTCGTACTTGCCGAAATTCGTGGGAATCGTCGGCGCGGCAACGGGGGGCGGCGCGATCGCGGAGTCGCTGTCTGTGGTGCTCGAGCGTTCCATGTAGAGAGCCCTCCGAGTATCTTGCCGCCGTCGACGACTGTCAATCGAAGCCAGAGGTGCGACGTCGAGGTTCATCGACCTTCATGTGATATAATTGGTGCGCGTGCTGCGCCTCGTCTTCGTGCTCGTGGTGGTGAGCGCCGCACCTCTGCGCGCCGGCGAGGCCGATCCCGACACCGAGGTCGCGCAGCGGCTCTTCGGCGAAGGCGTCGCCGCCTATGGCGCGCACGACTACGCGCACGCGCTCGAGAAGTTCGAGGCCGCGCGCCGCATCAAGCCGCTGCCTGCGTTCGACTTCAACATCGCGCGCTGTCACGATCGTCTCGGTCAGGCGGCGCCGGCGATCGCCGCTTACGAGCGCTACCTGGCGCAGGCGCCCGACGCGCCCGACGCCGCCGAGGTGCGTGAGCGCGTCGGTATCTTGCGCGCGCGCGTCGAGACGCCGTCGCCGTCGCCGTCGTCGTCATCGCCTTCCGCCGCGGCGCG
>DASXOU010000466.1:0-11786 GCA_036494045.1 Polyangia bacterium
CCCCAGCGACGGCACAATCGGCAACCCCGTCACCGCCTGCCGCGCCCCATAGTCATACGAGTACGCATACCCCTCGACATTGTGATTGTTGGTCACGTTCGACACGTCCACGTACACCGCCAGGATCCACTGCCGAAACAAGAACCTCTTGTCGACCCTCAGATCCAACGACACGAACGACGGCAACCTCTCCGCATACGGCTGCCCCGGAATCGGAATCACCACGCCCTGGTCCGCATCATTAACCCCCGGCCCCAGCGACGTCGTCGGATTCCCCGTGACATACCGAAACCTCGCGCCAACATCGATCTCCCACGGCAGGTGGTACCCCACGATCATGGTCAAGATGTTGGTCTGGTCATACTCGAACGGCCGCCACGGATCCCCGGGATGGTCGCGCCGCTCGCTCTTCAACAGCGTGTACGAGATCCATCCATACAGCTTCTTTCCGTTGTCGACCTTGAGCAGCAGATCGCCGCCGTACACGCGCCCAATCCCTTCGTCGCTATACCTCTCCGGCACGATCTTTCCGTCGCGCTGCGTGTTGTCGTACGAGGTGACCGCGATGTTCCGCAAATCCTTGTAGAACAAATTGAGCTCGAGCTTGAGCGCGCGATAAAACGGAAGCGGCCGCCCTTCGACACCGACGGTGAAGTGCCACGCCTGCTCGGCGCGCAGCTTGGGATTGCCGAGCACCGGATCTGCGTACGGCGCCTGCTGATACATATGAAACAACCCGGCGCCGCCCTTGAGCCACCACTCGCCGTGCACGCGATAGCGCGACATCAGGCGCGGCTGCACGTAGATTCCCTCGTAGCCCGACAAATAATCCGCGCGCACGCCCGGCGTGATCAACAGCCGATCCGGGATCGCCCACAGATCGCCTTGCACGTACAGCGCCGGCGATCCTTCGAACCCATGGTTGCGCAGCACCAATTGCTGACGCTCGCCGAGCGGTCCGAGCGGCACCTCCTCGGTCGTCTGTTGCGGCGCGTTCACCGACACCCAGTAGTAATCGGTGACCACGTCGAGGCCGTAGGTCATCTTGAAGCGCGGCGTGATGCGGTCGCGCGCCTCGAAGCGCGCGTCCATCTCCACGAGATCGAGGTTGAAGCGCGCCGCTTCGCCGACGTCGCCGTCGAAGTGCTGCGGCCCGACGGCGAGCGTGCTCTCGGTTTCCCACTTTCCGACGGACTTCTTGTAGCTGGCGAACAGGGTGTGGAACCACTGCCGCGTCGAAAACGTGCCGGCCAGCGTCGGATCGGAATCGGGCGGCACGTTCGACACGAACGCGAGGTCGTCATCCGAGCCGAAGACGAGCAGCTTCAAGTGTCCGCCGGCGACGGGATAGTCGAGCATCGCCTGATAGTCGTAATAGCGCGGCGCGACGGTGAACGAGCCCGACGAGAAGAACAGCCCGAGGAACGCGTCGATGTACGAGCGCCGCGCCGACAGCGCGAACGAGCCCTGGCCGATCGGCCCTTCGATGATGAAGTGCGCGTCGTAGAGATCGGCCTTGGCGTCGACGTGAATGCGATCGCGGCGTCCTTCGCGCGGCACGATGTCGACGATGCCGCCGGTGAGCCGTCCATAGCGGACGCTGAAGTTCGACGGGATCAGGTCGAAGCGATCGAGGAGGTACGAGTTGAACGTGGAGGTCAGCCCGCCGAAGTGGAAGGCGTTGGGGATCTGCATGCCCATGAGGAACGCGCCCGATTCGCCCGGCGCCGAGCCGCGAATCACCAGCTGCCCCAGATCGAACGGCGAGCGCGCCACCGACGGCAGGTTCAAGACGGCGGCGAGCGCGTCGCCACGCGTGCCGGGAATGCGGCGCACCTCGTCGCCTTCGAGCGAGACGCGCGCGATCTCCTCGCGCACCGGAGCGGCGCGCACCGTCGACTCGTACATGGCGTAGCTGGTACGCGAGATCGTGTAGCGCACGGTCAGCGCCTCTTTTTGGCCGAGCGTCTCCTTCACGCGCAGCGTCTTGTGATCCGCCGCCGCGATGACGACGGTGATGCTGCCCGCGCTCTTCAATCGCAGCGCAAAGCTCCCGTCGACGGCGGTCTCACTCTGCGCGATCGCTTCGCCCTTGTCGTCGAGCGCAATCACCGCCGCCGCCTCGACGGGCGTGCGCGTCCCCCTTTCAATCACCTTTCCCCGCAACCGGATCGGCGCTTCTGCCAGGGCTGATGGCTGATGGCTGACGGCTGACGGCTTCTCTTTCAACACGAACGCGTAGCGATAGGTGACCTTCACCGGCACCGGCTTGCCGTCGGCGCGCCCGGGCGCAAAGCGAAACTGCCGCACCGCCGCCAGCGCCGCCTCGTCGAACCCGTGTCCGGCGGGCGCGATCACCGTCGCGTCCGCCACGCGCCCTTCGGCGTCGACGACGAGCTCGAGCATCACCGCGCCCGTGATCCCCGCGCGCGCCGCCTCCTGGGGATACGCGGCCTCGACCTTCTCGATCAGCCGCGGCGGCTCGAATTCCTGCGCGCGCGCGACGGCAGCGAGCAGAAGAGCGATCGCGAAAGCCCATCGACGCAAGTGCCCCGCATCTTAGCCGCGGAAGCCGATTAGCGGGGAATCTCGAAGTGGAACACGTACGACGGGATCACGTACGACACCGCTTTTCCGTCGGTGGCGATGGCGGGTGAGAACTTGCACTTGTGCGTCAGCGCGTACATCGCCGCCTGGTCGAGCCCATGGCCGAGCCCGCTCAGCACCTTGATGCCGTGCACGTGCCCCTTGTCGTCGAGCTCGACGCGCAGCTTCACGTCGCCCTCGACGCCGAGCTGCTCCGCCTCGGCCGGGTACTGAATCGTCCGCCCGCACGCATCGGCGTCGATGTCCGGCATCGTCTTGATGTACAGCTCCGACACCGGCTGATACGACGGCTTCGGCGGCGGCGGCGGCGCCGCCGGCAGCGGCACCACGGGCCCATGCCCCGACTTCGCCGGATCGATCATCGTCGTGTTGCCGACCGGCACCGCCATCGCGGAGTCGCCCTCGGTCGTCGACGACATGGTCACGCCGAACACCGGCTTCGGCGGCTCCTTCGGCGGCTCGGGCGGCGGCTTGGCGTTGGGCGGCGGCGGCGTCGGCGGCGGCGCCTTGACCTTCTTCGGAATCACCTTGGGCGGCGGCGGCACGTCGATCTTCTGCGGCGGCGGCGGCGGCACGCGCTTGCGCACGTCCATCTCGACCCACGACGGCCGATGCGGAGGCCGCTCGGGAATGTGCGCCAGCCCATACGCGATCCCCGCGTGCGCGGCCAGCGCAGCGACGAGAGCAACGAAATCGGGCTTCGACAGCGCCATACCTACCGAGACGCTCCGGCTACGGGTTTGGATCGGTGTTGAGCGCGAACTTGTGCACGCCGAGCGCCTTGACCAGGTCGACGACGTGCACCACGGCGCCGTACGAGATCCCCTGATCGGCGGCGATGATCGCCTGCAGATCTTTGTTCTTCGCCAGCATGTCCGGGATCATCGCCTTGACCGCGTCCTCGGTCGTCTTCTCGCCGTTGGCGTAGATGTTGACCGCGCCCGAGGCGTCGCGCTGCAGCGTCAGCGCCAGCGTCGACTTGAGCGTCTCGTCGCCGGTGGCCGCCTTGGGCAGCTCGACCTTGATCGACGGGTTGTTCACGATCATCGGCGCCGTCACCATGAAGATGATGAGGAGCACGAGCATGATGTCGACGAGCGGCGTGACGTTGATGTCGGTGATCGCGCCCGACCCGCCCTCGTCGTCCTCGTAGTGCGTGTTGCCCGTGCCCGCCACTACTTGGCCTCGAGCTTGGGCGCGTCGCCTTCACCTTTGAGCTGCGCGAGGACGACGTGGGCCAGCGCGTCGACGTTGGCCAGCGTCTGGCGCACGCGCCGGTTGAAGTAGTTGAAGCCGACGACGGCGGGGATGGCGACCATGAGGCCGATGGCGGTGGCGACGAGCGCCTCGGAGATGCCGGCCATGACCACCGCGACGCCGCCGGCCTGGTTGCCCGACAGCTCGTGGAACGCGCGGATGATGCCGAGGACGGTGCCGAAGAGGCCGATGAACGGCGCGTTGTTGCCGAGCGTGCCCAAAAAGGCGAGGTTGCGCTCGAGGCGCATGCGCATGCGCGCCTTCTGTCCGACCATCGCCTCGGAGACGGCGTCGACGCCGCGCTCGATCTCGTCGAGGCCGGCGGCGACCACGGTCAGCTCCGCCGCGTCACCACCTTTTACGCGCGAGCGCGCGTCGGCGACGCTGCCCTTGCCGAGGAGGCGCCGCAGATCGGCGGCGAGCGAATCGACCTCGACCGTGTGGGTCAAAAAGTAATAGGCGCGCTCGATCATGATGGCGAAGCTGATGATCGAGAGCGCGATCAGCAGCCACAGCACCCACTCGGCGCCGAGGAGCGTGAAGGCGAGAAAGCGTTCCGTAATGTGCATGAAGGCCCCGTTCTATGTCCGCGAAGTCAGATGAAGCGGAAGTGTATGCCGCGAGGGTTGGACACGCAACGACGGGGTTTCCGTTGCCAGAACGGATGTCACACGGCTGTTGGAGCTCAGGAAGGGGGCAATAATTGCGGTGCCGGGCCGTCGTGGCGCGGCGGCAGGCCGACCGGTTTGGAGCTCACGGTCTTCACGTAATTAATGGTGTTGAGGACGAGCAGCACCGGCCCGATGACGATCGAGTAGTAGCTGGTCCAGCCGACGGTCACCAGGATCGCGAACTTCTTCCAATACTCGCGATGCACGCAGCCCTTGCAGATCTGCCCCTCGAAGATGCTGCGCTGGTGCGCGGCGATCATGCCGATGTTCTGGTGCAGCTTGATCGACCAGGTCGCGGCGGGGGCGCCGCACTTCATGCAGTGGGTGAGCGTAGGGTCGGCAAACGCCATGCTCCATCGTACGACGTTTGCGCGCGTCCCTTCCGTAGGCGGCGCTACTTTGTGACCTCGGCGAGCAGCACCGTCGCGTAGGCGCCGGGCGGCAATGTGAACGAGAGGATCAGCGCGTCGGGCGCGGCGCCGTCGCCGTCGGCAGCGCGCACCTCGGCGTGGGCGACGGGCACGAGGAGCGGGCGTCGCGTGCCTTCGGCGAGCTTTCCCAGCACCTTGAAGGCCGCGGCGTCGATGCCTTCGGCCTCGAGCAGCGCCGCTTCGCGCGCGTGCGACGGCGTACCTTCGGGCGGCGACATCACCTTGTGGCCGAACATCGGGCCGGTCACGACCACGGCGCGAGCGCCGAGGCGCGCGGCGGCGTCGGCGAGCGCGGCCGGCGTGTCGTCGACGGTGAAGAGCCCGCCGGTGTCGGTCTTCTTGAGGAGGTCGCCGACCACCGGTTTATCGACCAGCGAGTCGATAATACGGGCATCGAGGTAGCGGTTGAAGAGCTCGGACTGATAGGCGCTCACCAGCATGCGCCGCTCATTGGGGCTGATGCGCGGGCCCTTTTCCGTCGACAACAGGCGCTTTCCACGGACGGCGTTGTCGCCGCGAGCGCCGAACCGCTGCGCGCCGTAGTAGTTGGGCAGCCCATTGTCGACCAGCCGGTCGATAATCGCGCGCGCGCGCGCGAGCCCGTCGGGGACCACGCCGCGCAAGGTCAGCGTGAAGCGGTTGGCGGAGAGGTGGCCGGTGCGCAGCTTGTGGCCGTGGCGTGCCGCCTCGAGGACGCGCACGCCGTCGACGCTGACGCCGAGCGCGCGCGCGGGATCGATCGCGGGCAGGGAGATCCATTGTCGCGTGAGCGCCTGCCGATCCTTTTGGCCGGCGGCGCCGGCGTCGCGCGGCGAGACCTCGAGCGCGCGGCACAGGCGCGCGATCGCCTCCGCGGTGGTGAGCCCGCGCTTCTCCACGCGCAAGAAGGTGTGGCCGCCTTCGCCCGACGGCGCGTAGGCGGGCAGCTCGTCGACGACGAAGTCTTCCGGCGTCGCCTTGTGCAGGCCGCCCGTGCCGGGAAGATCGCGCGTCAGGAGCTGCATGGCGCGCAGTATAAGCGCGATTCACTTGCGCTGAGCGTAGCGAGGCGCGCGAGGCTGAGTCGCATTCGGGCGCGCGAAGAGCGAGCAGCACAACAATACCCGTCGGTATTGGGAGCAACGGAGCGATGAGCCCGCCCGAAGGCGGCCAGCGGCGCGCGCCGCAGTAGATCAGCGCAAGTGATTCGCGCTTATACTCGCGCGATGAAACCTGTCTTGCTCGCGCTCGCTGGCGCCCTCGTCGGTTGCGCGCATGCGACGGCGACGACGGCGCCGCCGGCGGCCGAGGAGGAGCATCAGCACGGCATGCACGGCGCCAAGGAGCCGATCGCGCTGCCGCATCGCGTGATCGATGGCGCCTCGGGCGACGAGCTCGCCGATCGCAACCTCGACGACAAGCTGCGCGCCGCGCGCGTCATCTACGTCGGCGAGGAGCATCCCAATCCGCACGATCACGCGGCCGAGGTCG
Organism: Polyangia bacterium; assembly: GCA_036494045.1. Taxonomy (GTDB): domain Bacteria; phylum Myxococcota_A; class Polyangia; order Palsa-1104; family Palsa-1104; genus JAQBQH01. Next base: position 6,437 of record DASXOU010000466.1, read on the forward strand.
AGGTGCTCGAGCGCGCCTACGCCGCCGATCCGTCGCTGGGCCTCGGGATGGAGATGCTGCCGCATCAATATCAGGGCTCGCTCGACGCCTACGTCGGCGGCACGCTCGACGAGGCCGGCTTTCTCGCCGCCGTCGCCTGGTCCGAGACCTGGGGCTACGAGTGGGGGCTGTACAAGCCGCTCCTCGAGTTCTGTCGCGCCCACAAGCTGCCGGCCTACGCGCTCAACGCACCGCGCTCGCTCGCGCACGCGGTGGCGAAGAACGGCATCGACGGGCTGACGCCGGCGGAGAAGGCCGAGCTGCCCGAGATGAAGCCGGGCCCCGAGCCGCATCGCGAGCTGGTGCGCGAGGCGTTCGCGCAGCATCCGCACGGCAAGTTCGACGAGGCGAAGTTCGAGCGCTTCTACCAGGCGCAGCTCGTGTGGGACGAGACGATGGCGCAGCACGTGGCCGAGGCGCTGGCGGCGCCGGGCGCGCCGGCGCGGCTCGTCGTCGTCGCCGGCGAAGGACACACGCGCAGCTTCGCGATTCCCGAGCGCGCGGCGCGGCGCGGGGCGACGCCGTATCTGACGGTGCTGCCGGTGCTCGATGAGGATGAAGCGGATGCGCGGCGAGATCGAGTGGCCGACATCCTCTGGGTACTCAAGACGCGTTAATCAACAGGCGACAGGCCACCGGCAGCAGGCACCGGGCAAGTGACGGGAAATTTCAATCGCCGGCCGCCGGCCGCCTGTCGCCTGTTGCCTAGCCCTTGAGGATATCGAGATACATCCGGCAGCTCTTATTCCCCGGATCCTCAGCCAGCACCGCTTCCCACTCGGTCTTGGCTTCGTCGCGCCGCCCGAGCGAGTACAACGTGACGCCGAGGTTGATCCGCGCCGGCAGGAACTTCGGCGCCTGCTGCTTGACCTGCTGATACTCCTGAACCGCCGCTTCCTTGTCGCCCATGTCGCGCAGCACCGACGCCAGTTTGGTGCGGATGTCGACGAACGTCGGGCACAGGTCGAGCGCCTTCCGATACTCGCGCGCGGCCTCCTCGTTCATGCCGATGCCCGCGTACGCGTCGGCGACGCGCGCGTGCATGTTCGCGATCTTGCCCTTGGCGAACGGATCGAGCTGCCGCGGCTGCTCGCGCGAGCGCGCGATCGCGTGCGCGTACACTTCCTTGGCCTGCGCGTATTTTCCGAGGTCGTTATAGGTGACGGCGAGGTTGAGCGCCGCTTCGGTGTAGTTGGGATTGATCTTGAGCGCCTGCTCGAACATCTCTTGCGCCTGCGAGAAGCGCCCGTGCCCGTGATGGATGACGCCGAGCATGTTGAACATGTCGGCGAATCCCTGATGCTCGCGCACGATCTGCATCAGGATCGGCTCCGCCTCGGCGTATTCGCGATTCTCGTAGTGCTCGCGCGCCAGGTGCATGAGGTTGCGCAGCCGATCGTCCATGGGTCCCCTTCGCGTCGCCGCGGCTACAGCTTGCCGGCGTAGCGCTTGTCGATGAACTGAATATACAACCTCGCCTTCTCCGCCCGAAAATCCTCGGGGTGCTGGGTCGACAGCTTCTCGAAGGTCGCCCGCGCCTCGATGGGCTTCTCCATCTTCAAGTAGGTTTTCCCCAAGAGCAACATGATTTCCGGCTCGCGCTGCGATGCCGGATAGTCCTTGATCACGCCCTCGAGCCGGCCGATCGCGGCGAACGGCTTATTGAGGTCGAGGTAGAAGCGCGCGACGTAGAGCTCGTGGTCGGTCAGCTTCTGGACGCACTGGCCGATGAGCTTGCGCGCCTCGGGCGCGTAGACGCTGTCGCCGTACTGATCGGCGAACGCCGACAGCTCGCGCAGGGCGTCGATCACCGGGCCCTGATCTTTTTCGTACGACGGCGGCATGATGAAGAAGTCGGTCGGGATCTCCTTGAAGTACGAAAGGCCGATGCGGAACGCGGCGTAGCCGTCCTGCACGCGCTCGTTGCCCGGATGCGCCTTGATGAAGCCTTTGTAGCCGTCGACGGCCTCGGTGAACTTGTCCATGCCGAACTGCGAATCGGCGAGGCCGAGCTCCGACAGCGTCGCCCAGCGGGAGAAGCCGAAGTTTTTGTGGATGTGTAGGAAGTAGGCCTGCGCGTTGAGCCAGTTGCCGTGCTTGAGCTCTTTGATGCCGGCCTCGTAATTCTGCTGCGCGGTCGGGAAAAATGTTGGCGCGGACTTGAAGAAGTTGCTGGCGGCATCGCCCGCGCATCCAAAAGAGAGCAGCGCGACGAAAACTGCGGCAATGATGGTGCGGGCTTGCATGGACGCGACATCCTCCTCGGCGACGGCGCTCGTGTCAATCGACGAAGCACCAAATGGTGTACGATGCGCCGATGACACGCGGGGTTGCCCTATTAATGATGGCGCTCGCGAGCGGTTGCGCCTCCGGCGGCCACGGCAAGAGCGAGCTCGCCGCGCTGCCGCCGCCCAAAGCCGGCGGCGCGCTCGACACTGCCGGCCCGCGCTGCTCGGGCGGGACCTGCACCTGCCGCGAGGTCGACGACTTCGGCCGCCCGTCGGGCGACAGCTCGCGCAACGAAGGCGAGGTCGCGCCGGGGATGAAGCGCTTCGAGTTCCGCACCGGGCGCGGCTTCGATCCGATGACTGTCACCATCGACGGCAAGGGGACGCTGGCGAAGAACACGACGCGCGTCGATCCGACCTGCGGCTACGTCGAGCTGCCGCCCGGCCGTCACGCGATCAGGCTCCGCATCGAAGCCAAGGATCCAGCGCAAGGGATCCATCCGCGCCTCCTCGTCGACGAGTATGGCAAGGGGCAAAACGACTGGTACACGACCTTCGCGTTCGAGTGCGGCGGCGGCAACGGGCCGTGCATCAAGGACGACATGAAGGAGTGGTTCGACAAGGCGCGCACCGTCGAGCGCGGCATCTACGACAAGTGCGGCTCGACGCGCATCGAGGGCATCCGCTGGTCGGTCGAGCACTCGCCCGAGCAGACGCTCGAGGACCTGACGCTCGACTTCGTCCTGCACGTCTACAAGTTCGAGCCGCGCTTCGTGCACGGCACGCCGACCTGCAAGGGCATCTCGGGCGGCAAGGGCGCCGAGGAAGAGAACATGAACGGAGGCGCGAAGGACGAGTGAGCCGTCCGCCGTCAGCCTTCCGTCGTCAGCTCGGGCCGGCGCTGGTCGCGGCGATGCTGCTGGCGCCCGCGGTCGCGCGTGGTCAGGCGGCGTGGTTGCGCGATCGGCTCGACGTCGAGTGGGTGGTGGCGACGGGCGGTTGGCGCAGCGCGATCACGCAGGCCGACGCGCGCGCGCCCGGCTTCGACGCGCTTGCCGGCGGCGGTGAGTTCGTCATCGGGCTCGACGTCGGCGCCGGGCTCGCCGTCGTCGGCGACGGGCGCGTGCTCGCCGGCGAGGCGGGCGGGCCGCACACGTTTTTCGAGGCGCTCGCCTCGCTGGCGCTGCAGCTGCGCCTCGGGCGCGTGCGGTTGCGCGCCGGACCGGCGGCGGGGCAGGAGAAATTTCGCGGCGACGTGGCCACGCTCGTCGGCGGCTTCGCGGCCGGCAGCATCGATCTGTTCCCGCTCGGCCCCGGCCGCTTGTCGACGACGCTGTCGGTGCGCCTCGACGTCGACGCCGACGTCGGCGCCACCATGTACCTGCCCGAGGGCTCGGTCGGGCTCGCGCTCGGGCTCGGAGTTCGTTACTGATGCGTACACTCATCGTCGCTGTTGCACTGGTGATCGGGAGTTGCTCGAGCGGACCGCCGCGGCCGGGGGGCTCCGGCTACGACGACATGGGCTGCAAGCTCAGCTGCGACAAGTGCCCGCCCAAGGCGCTCTGCGTCGGCGCGCCCTACGTTCCGCAGTGCTTGCAGGCCTGCGTCACCGACGCCGACTGCGACGCCGGCACCTGCGCGGTCATCCTCGACCCCGCGGGAGTACGGGTGTGCGTTGCCGCGAACATGCTGATGGCGTGCGAGCCGGTCACGTGCACGAACGACGTCGCGCAGTGCCTGGACGCCAACACCGCGCTCACGCCGCTGCCGGAGAACTTCCACACCTGCGGCTGGCAGCCGATGCGCTGCGATTCAGGTTGCGACTCAGCGACGGGAAAGTGTAATTAATGTCGATGCCGGCTCCGCCCGACGTGTGGGACGTGATCGTCGTCGGCGCCGGCCACGCGGGATGCGAGGCGGCGCTGGCATCGGCGCGGCTCGGGCGGCGCACGCTGCTTCTGACCGGCGATCTCGACAAGCTGGCGCAGATGTCGTGCAACCCTGCCGTCGGTGGCGTCGGCAAGGGGCACCTGGTCAAAGAGGTCGAGGCGCTCGGCGGCGCGATGGCGCGCGTCACCGACGCCGTCGGCATTCAGTTTCGCCGGCTGAATCTTTCGAAGGGGCCGGCGGTGCGCGCCACCCGCGTGCAGTGCGACAAGGCGCGCTATCGCACCGAGATGCGCCGCCTGATCGAGTCGCAGCCGGGGCTCGATCTGAAGCAATACGAAGTAGCGCGACTGCTCGTCGACGACGCGCCGGCGGGCAAGACCATCGCCGGCGTCGAGACCACGCTCGGGCTGCGATTTTTCGCCCGCGCCGTCGTGATCACGACGGGCACGTTTCTGCGCGGACGCATTCACGTCGGCGACACGCAACACGACGGCGGGCGCGCGGGCGAAGCGCCGTCGCGCGGCCTCTCGGCGTCGCTCGAGTCGCTCGGCTTTCCGCTGGCGCGCCTGAAGACCGGCACGCCTTGCCGTCTCGACGGGCGCACCATCGATTGGCGCGGCCTCGAGGCGCAGCCGGGCGACCTGCCGCTGCCGCAATTCGCCGACGACGGCCCGGCGCCGCCGCTGCCGCAGCGCAGCTGTTACATCACGTACACCACCGACGCGACACACGCGCTCATTCGCGCGAACCTGCATCGCTCGCCGCTCTACGGGCTTTCGCGATCGCTGACGGGAATCGGGCCGCGCTATTGCCCATCGATCGAGGACAAGGTCGTGCGCTTCGCCGACAAGTCGCGCCATCAGATCTTCCTCGAGCCCGAAGGCCTCGACACGCACGAGGTCTATCCCAACGGCATCTCGACGTCGCTGCCGGTCGACGTGCAACTGGCGCTGGTGCGCACGATTCCCGGGCTCGAGCGCGCCGAGATGATGCGGCCCGGCTACGCCGTCGAGTACGACTTCTGCGATCCGCGCGAGCTCTTGCCGACGCTCGAGACCAAGCGCGTGCGCGGGCTCTACTTCGCGGGGCAGATCAACGGCACCTCCGGGTACGAAGAAGCGGCGGTGCAGGGCCTCCTCGCCGGTGCCAACGCCGCAGGTGCCGAGATCGTGCTCGGCCGCGATCAAGCGTAC
>DASXOU010000467.1:0-11563 GCA_036494045.1 Polyangia bacterium
TCACGCTCTAGCCCTTCTGCTCGACCCTCCGTAGGCAAGTCGCGCACGCCCCGCTCGCCGGTCGAGGGGGCGCGGCGGCAAGGCTGTTGCAGCAGTGCGACGGCAAGGAGGTCGTCATGACTAGGGTGGGAAGGTTCGTAACCGCAACCGGCGTCGGGTTGCTGTCGTGGGCGGGAGTCGCCGTCGCACAGCAGCCGAGCCACACGCAGCAGCCGAGCAACACGCAACAACAACAGCAGCAGCCGAGCAATACGCAGCAGCAGCAGCAGCCGAGCGGTATGCAGCAGCAGCAACCAAGCGAAACCGTCATGGGTCAGGTGATTACCGCGTCCGCGACGGTGCAGAGCGTCGACATGAAGAAGCGTGACGTCTCGCTCAAGGACGCCGATGGCAACCAGTTCGTCGTCAACGTGCCGTCCGACGTGGTCGGGCTCGACACGCTCAAAAAGGGCGATCGCGTGGGCGTCACCTACAAGCAGTCGCTGGCGCTGGCGCTGAAGAAGAGCGGGGCGGCGACGGCGCCGAGCGAGACCGAGATCGCGGCGCGCAACGCCAATCAGGGCGGCGTGATGGGCCGGCAGATCACGGCGAGCGTGAAGGTGACGAAGGTCGATCCGCAGAACAACAAGATCACGTTCCGCGACGCGGCCGGCAAGACCGACACGATCAACGTCAACGATCCCGACATTCAGTCGCAGCTGAACCAGATCAAGCCGGGCGACAAGATCCAGGCGACCTACACGCAGGCGATCGCGATGTCGGTCACGCCGAAGAACAAGGGCTAGCCGGGCTCGTGGAGACGACGATGATCGGGCTGCCGGCGGCGACGCGCGCGTGTCTCTTCGATCTCGACGGCGTGCTCACGCAAACGGCGACGCTGCACGCGACCGCGTGGAAGCGAATGTTCGACGAGTTTCTGCGCGCGCGCGCCGCCGCCGGCGCCCCGTTCGTCCCCTTCGATCTGGCGCACGACTACGACCTTTACGTCGACGGCAAGCTACGCATCGACGGCGCGCGCGCGTTTCTCGAGTCGCGCGGCATCCACTTGCCCGACGACGACGTCGCCGCGCTGGCCGAGCGCAAAGATGAGCTCCTCGTCGACGAGCTGCGCCGCCGGCCGGTCGCCACCTATGCCGGCTCGGTGCGCTACGTGAAAGCGGCGCGGCAGGCCGGCCTGCGCACCGCGGTGGTCTCGGCGTCGAAGCATTGCAAAGAGGCGCTCGAATCGGCCGGCATCGCCGATCTGTTCGACGCGCGCATCGACGGCAACGTCGCCGCCGCCGCGCATCTCGCCGGCAAGCCGGCGCCCGACACCTATCTCGCGGCCGCGCGCGCCGTCGGCGTCGAGCCGGAGCGCGCCGCCGTCTTCGAAGACGCGCTCGCCGGCGTCGAAGCGGGCCGCGCCGGGCACTTCGGCTTCGTCGTCGGCGTCGATCGCATCCATCGAAACGGGCACGCCGCCGAGCTCAGCCGCCACGGCGCCGACGTCGTCGTCGAGGATCTGGCGGCGCTCCTCGAGGCCGCATGATCCGGCATCCGTCGTTTCGCGTCGAGCCGTGGTCGCTGCACGAGACCTCGCTCAGTCTCGACGTGCTGGCGCAGACCGAGTCGCTGTTCGCGCTCTCCAACGGCCACATCGGCCAGCGCGGCAACCTCGACGAAGGCGAGCCGCACGGGCTGCCCGGCAGCTACTTGAACGGGTTCTACGAGCTGCGTCCGTTGCCCTCGGCCGAGAGCCAATACGGCGCGCCCGAGTCGAGCCAGACGCTCATCGACGTCACCAACGGCAAGCTGATCCGCCTGCTCGTCGACGACGAGCCGTTCGACGTGCGCTACGGCCATCTGCGCGCGCACGATCGCGTGCTCGACTTTCGCGCCGGCACGCTCACGCGCCGCGCCGAGTGGTGCTCGCCAGCGCGTCGCGCCGTGCGCGTGACCTCGGTGCGCTTCGTGTCGTTCACGCACCGCGCGATCGTCGGCATCGCCTACGAGATCGAGCCGCTCGACGGGCCGGCCAACGTGGTCGTGCAGTCGGAGCTGGTGGCCAACGAAGCGCTGCCGGCGCGCGCCGGCGATCCGCGCAGCGGCGCCAGCTTCGACAAGCCGCTCGCCGCCGAAGAGCACATGGCCTACAAGACCGAGGGCCTGCTCATCCATCGCACCAAGCGCAGCGGCCTGCGCATCGCGGTGGCGATGGATCATCGGATCGAAGGCACGCCCAAGCTCGGCATCGTGTCGGAGAGCTGGCCCGACGCCGCGCGCGTCGTCGCCACCGACGTGCTGGTGCCGGGACAGAAGCTGCGCCTCGTCAAGCTCGTCGCCTACGGCTGGTCGTCGGAGCGCTCGCTGCCGGCGATGCGCGATCAAGTGGCCGCCGCGCTCCTGGCCGCGCGCACCGCCGGTTGGGACGCGCTCCTCGCCGAGCAGCGCGCCTATCTCGACGACTTCTGGCGCTCCGCCGACGTCGAGCTCGACGGCGATCACGAGCTGCAGCAAGCGGTGCGCTTCGCGCTCTTCGAGGTGCTGTCGTCGGGCGCGCGCGGCGAAGGCAAGGCGATCCCGGCCAAGGGCCTCACCGGCACCGGCTACGACGGCCACACCTTCTGGGACAGCGATCTCTACATCGTCCCCGTGCTCACGCACACGATGCCCGACGCCGCCGCCGATGCGCTGCGCTGGCGCCACTCGACCTTGCCGACGGCGCGCGCGCGCGCCAAGGATCTCGGCCTCGCCGGCGCCGCCTTCCCCTGGCGCACCATCCACGGCGAAGAGTGCTCGGGCTACTGGCCCGCCGGCACCGCTGCCTTCCACGTCAACGCCGACATCGCGTACTCGGTCCTGCAATACGTCAATGCCACCGGCGACGACGACTTCGAGCGTGACACCGGCATCGACATCCTCGTCGAGACCGCGCGGCTGTGGCGCTCGCTCGGCCACTTCGATCTCGACGGCAACTTCCGCATCGACGGCGTCACCGGCCCCGACGAGTACAGCGCCATCGCCGACAACAACATCTACACGAACCTGATGGCGCAGAAGAACATGGTCGGCGCCGCCGCCGCCTGCGCGCGCCATCAGGATCGCGCGCGCGAGCTCGGCGTCACGCCCGAGGAGATGGCCGGCTGGCGCGCCGCCGCCGCGCGCGTGATGCTGCCGTACGACGACAAGCTGGGCGTCTTCCAGCAGTCCGAAGGCTTCACGCAGCACGAGCCGTGGAACTTCGCGGCGACGCGGCCCGATCAATATCCGCTCCTGCTCTACTTTCCGTACTTCGATCTCTACCGCAAGCAGGTGGTCAAGCAGCCCGACATCGTCTTGGCGACGCTGATCTGCTCGAGCGCGTTCACTACCGAGCAGCGCGCGCGCGTCTTCGATTATTACGAGCGCATCACCGTACGCGACTCGTCGCTGTCGGCGTGCACCGAGGCGGTCGCCGCCGCCGACGCCGGCCATCTCGCGCTCGCGCTCGACTACGCCGCCGAAGCGGCGCTGCTCGACCTCAAGGACAGCGAGCGCAACACGCGCGACGGCTTGCACCTGGCGGCGCTGGCCGGCGCCTGGATCTCGTTGGTGCTCGGCTTCGGCGGCATGCGCAACCGTCCCGAAGGCGGCGTCTCGTTCGCGCCGCGGCTTCCCGACGGGCTCACGCGGCTGAGCTTCTCGGTGCTGCGGCGCGGGCGCTGCCTGCGCGTCGACATCGACAGGCGCGAGGCGCGCTATCAGCTCACGCATGGCGAAAAGCCGATGCGCATCGAGCATCACGGCGAGGTGTTCGAGCTCGGCCCCGCGGCCGTGGTCGTGCGTCCGATTCCACCGACGCCGGATCGTCCGGCGCCGCCGCAACCGCCGGGGCGCGAGCCGGTGCGCCGAGCGCCCGGATGATGCGGCCCCACGTCATCATCCTCGGCGCCGGCTTCGGCGGGCTGCGCGCGGTGCGCGGCCTCAGCCGCATGCCGGTCGCGGTGACGCTCGTCGATCGCAGCAACCACCACACGTTCCAGCCGCTGCTCTATCAAGTGGCCACCGCCGCGCTCGCCACCACCGACGTCGCCTTTCCGCTGCGCTCGCTCTTACGGCGCCAGAAGAACGTCGCGGTGCTGATGGCGGAGGCGCGCGCCATCGATGCTGCTGCGCGGCTGGTCCATTTCATCGATGGTCCGGCGCTGCCGTACGACTATCTCATCCTCGCCACCGGCGCCGAGCCGAGCTACTACGGACATCCCGAGTATCGGCACAACGCGCCCGGCCTGAAGTCGATCAGCGACGCCATCGAGATGCGCTATCGCGTGCTGGTCGCATTCGAGCGCGCCGAGCAGGCCGACGATCCCGACGAGCAGCGCGCGCTCATGACCTTCGTCGTCGTCGGTGGCGGGCCGACCGGCGTCGAGCTCGCCGGTGCCGTCGCCGAATTGGCGCGCCACGCGCTCGCGCGCGACTTCCGCCGCATCGATCCGACCAAGGCGCGCGTGGTCCTCGTCGAAGGTGGGCCGACTCTGCTCGCCTCGTATCCGCCCGAGCTGCAAGCGAGCGCGGTCAAGCAGCTGGTCGGCCTCGGCGTCGAAGTGCGCCTCCGCGATCCGGTGCGCGCCGTCGACGAAGCCGGCGTCACGCTGCACGGCGAAGCGATCGCCGCGCGCACCGTCTTGTGGGGCGCCGGCGTCGTCGCCACGCCGCTCGGCCGCACACTCGGCGTGCCCGTCGACGGTCACGGCCGCGTCGAGGTCGACGCGCGGCTCCATCCGCCCGGGCTGCCCGAGGTCTTCGTGATCGGCGACGCGGCCACGCGCCTGCAGGACGGCGCGCCGCTACCGGGCGTGGCGCCGACGGCGATTCAGGGCGGCCACTACGCCGCGCGCGCCATCGTCGCCGGGCTGCGCGGCCAGACCGTGGCGCCGTTCCACTATCACTTCAAGGGCGAGCTCTCGACGATCGGCCGCTCGCGCGCGGTCGCGCGGCTGCCACGCGGCATCGAGCTCTCCGGCTTCACCGCGTGGGTCCTGTATCTCTCGGTGCACCTGTTCTACTTGATCGGCTTCCGCCGGCGCGTGCGCGCCTTTTCGTCGTGGGTCTGGTCCTACCTGACCTGGTCGCGCGGCGCGCGCCTCATCCCCGACGTCCCGCCCGCGCGCCAGCTCCGCGAGCTCGCCTACGAGGCCCACCGATCCGACGAAGATTGATCGTCCTTCGGGCTTGGGGTTGCGGTGGCCGCCAGCGTTTTGGGCCGCCGACACTTCCATTGCCGGCCGCCTGTCGCCTGTCGCCTTTCAGCCCTGGCAGACCAACGGCGCGTGGTGGTGCCTCGTCGTGCGATACCCGATCGGCCCCGTCGTCGGACCGGTCACGGACATCGCGCCCCACTGGAAGTTGTCGATGAGCGCCGACGAGTCGTAGATGCCGTCGCCCTCGTCGAAGATGACGAAGCGCAGCGTGATGTCCTCGCCGGGCGCGATCGGCGCCGTCGTCGTCAGCCAACCCGTCGAGCCGCCGATGGGCTCGCCCGTGCCGTCGTCGTCGTCGAAGCCGGTGCCGGCGATGGCGGTGACCGGCTGCGTGCAGTTCATCGTCTGCGCGGTGCTGCCGTTCTGGCAGACGATGAAGAAGCCGCTATTGACGGTGATCGGGTTCTTCTTGGCGTCGAACGAGATGTTGGTCGCCGTCGTGTACGTCTTCGACGACTGCACGATGACGAGGAACTCGTCGTTGTAGTCGGTGCAGACGAACTCGGGATACTCGGCCGAGAAGAATTGGAACTGGAACGAGAACGAGTTGGCGTTGGTGGGCGCGTGCAGCTGCAGCGTCACTTCGGTATAGTCCTGCACCTTGGTCACCGAGCCGCCGGTGCCGCAGTTCGACGCGCCTTGCAGCGACGGAAGCGGGTTGGTCCCCGTGTTCGACAGGTCGGTGCCTTCCTGCGGCTCGACGAAGCTCGAGCTCGACTTGTCGACGGCCAGGCCGGTCGACATCAGCGCCATGTTCGCGCCCGCCTGCGGCGCGACCACCGTGCCGAATTTGCTCGTGACGATGCGCGCGCGCATGTCCGACGGGCCGGCGGTGGCGCTGCTCTTCAAGAAGCGCGAATCGCAGAGCTCGAGCGACTGCGCCAGCGAGGCGGCGTCGGTCTTGCCGCCGTTGGCGCTGTCGCAGGTCGGCTGCGCCTCGTCGATCATGCCGTTGCAATCGTCGTCCTGCATGTTGCCCGCGACCTCGATCGCGCCCGGGTTCACGGTCGGATTGCAGTCGTCGCAGTCGCCCATCGCCGGCGTGTAGCCGTCGCCGTCGCTGTCGACGTTGGGATCGGTAGCGGTGCAGGGGCCACCGCCGCCCGAGCCGTTGCCGCCGCCCGAGCCGCCGCCGGAGCCGCTGCCGCCGGCGCCGCCGCTCGGATTGGTGACCGGACCATTGCCGCCGGTGCCGTGGTTGATCTTGGCCGAGCCACACCCGAGGGTGACCAAGGCGGGCAGAAAGACCAGAGCAAGCGCGCGCTTCATGAGTGCTCCTTCGACGGTGGCGCGTGCAGGTTTCGAGCCGTGCGAAAACGGCGGTTTGGCGCGGTTCCGAGGGCTCCAAGTGCCCGTTGCGCCGTGGGCGGTGCTGACTGCGGAGTGCAGTCTGCGCTCGACGGGGTGAGGATTCTCCGGCGCGATTCGCCGCAGCGACGGGGCGCCGCGCCGCGGTCGACGGTCCAACCTGAGGCGCGCGCGCAACAGCCGCGAGGCTCGCGCCGACGGGCTAGTGGCTCGGCGGACGGCGAAAAAGGGTTCGTCCCAGCGCGCGCGCCACCGTCGCCGGATGCATGAGCGGCGTCATCACGCGGCCGATGCCGCTCTCGGGCTCGTGGAACATGCCGATCTGCCGCAGCACCGTCGCGCGGTCGTAGTAGATTTTTTCGCCGCTCAGCCGATCGTGGGCGTCGAACGTGTAGATCCCGCAGAGGGGAAACTCGAGGTGGCGGCCGGTGCCGGGCAGGCCGCGCCAGGCGCCGAGGTGCGTGCCGCTGATGACCACCTCGAGGACGATGGCGTCGTCGGAGACGTGGCGCCGGCGCACGTCGATGTGCAGATCGGGCGCCGCCGAAAGCAGCGTCTGGTAGTAGGCGCTGACGCGATCGCGCCCCTCGTGGTGCTCGTTCCACGGCTCGTCGTCGTAGCGCGCCTCGGCGCCGAACGTGTCCATGATGCGAGCGAGGTCGTGGTCGTTCTCGCAGCGAACGTGCTCCTCGACGAGGCGAACGCGAGCGTCCAGGTTTGCCATGCCGACATCTTAGGCCCGATGACAACCGCGTCGACAGGCATTATGGAACCTGCATGCCGGTGAGCGTTTGTCCGAGCGGAAGCGTACAGGCCTCGGCCGAGACGGTGTGGTCGTTTCTGGCGGCGCCCGAGCGTTTCGACTCGTGGTGGGACGCGCACGTCGAGCGCGTCGAGCCGCCGGGCACGCTCGCCGCCGGACAGCGCATCGAAGCCAGCACGCGCGCGTTCGGCCGGCGCTTCGCCGTCTGGTTCGCCGTCGAGGAGGTCGACGCCGCCGCGCGGCGGGTGCGCATCACCGCGCATCTTCCGCTCGGGCTCATCGACCACGCCACCATCAGCGTCGTGCCGCTCGACGACGAATGGAGCCGGCTCAGCTTCGGTTGAGACTTCGAGTTCCCTCCCGGGTGGAAGGGGCGATGGCTCGAGCGGCTGATGTCGGGCGTGATCGAGCGCGGCGTGCGCGACAGCTTCGAGCGGCTGCGCTGCGCTGCCGAGCGCTTCGGCCGCTGACGGCGCGCGCTACCAGGCGAAGGCGAGCTCGACGTCGGCGCCGCGGCGCGTGACCGTCACGGCGCCCGTCGTGTTCACGAGCTCGTACAGGACGCGCATGCCCGCCGGCAGCGCGCCGATCCACGCGCTCGACTGCAAGCAGATCTCGGGCAGCGCGCGCAGCATGACCACGCCCGCATGCTTCTCGACGCGCACCACCTCGATCGTGCCGCACTCGGAGAAGATCTGCTGCCAGCCGCGATTGAGGTGGCGGATGAACGTCGCCGGCGACAGGCCGAACAGCTTCTGCGCCGTCGACACGAAGGTCTTGAAGAGCGCGCTGCCCATCTCCTGCCGCTGCCGCTCCGAGACCAGCGCCTCCATCACCGACGGCGACAGCTGCCGCGCCACCACGTCCACGACCTCGACGTCGATGGCGATGGGCAGCCACTCGACGGGCAGCGCGTGCCCGAGCTTGTCCGCGCACGCGAGCGTCGTCATCGCCTTTTGGTGCGCGCTTGGGTGCCGCTCGGCGAGGAGCGCGAGCAGCATCTGCGGATGGCGGGCGCGAATCGTTGCGGCCATGCGACGATTATTCGCGACGAACGATGTAGATGTCGACCCGGCGATTCTGCTCGCGCCCGCGGGTGGTGTCGTTCGACGCGATCGGAGCCGTCGCCCCCGCGGCCTTGAGCTCGAGGCGCGCCTCGTCGATCGACAGCGTGCGCAGATAGGCGACCACCGCCGCGGCGCGCGCGCGCGACACCGACAGATCGCGCGCCGAGTTGCCCTTGCCGTCGGTGTGACCGACCACCAGCAGCTTCTGCGTCGCCGACAGCGACGCCGCCAACGCGGTCAGCTGCTTTTTCGCCTCCGCCGACAGCGACGTGCCGTTGTGCTTGAAGAAGATGCGCAGCGGCGGCGCCGACGAATCGACCGCCGGTGGATCGAGGCTGCGATCGGTCACGCGCACCTCGCCGCCCGAGTCGACGCGCACGAAGCCGACCGCCTTGACGATGTCCTGCCCCGACGGCGTGAGCGCGAAGCGCATCAGACCGGCCGCGTCGGTATTCATGGACGCGCGCGAATAGAGATAGAGCGGGCGATAGAGCGGGTAGGTCCCGTTGCGCACGTCGGCCGACTCGGGCAGCCTGGCCGGCCCGCCCGGAATCAGCGCCACCGGTACCACGCGCACCTCCTTCGACAGCGCCGCCAGGCCGACGTAGGCGATGGCGCCCGCATGCTGGGCCACGTACGGCACGACCTGCTCGTTGGTCTCGAGCGTCTTGAGCCTCGGCGCCAGCTTCTCGGTGCCGTTGGGATCGCCGCGGCGAAGCGCGCGCTCGTCGAAGAACGAGCGCGTCCCCGAGTAGGTCGGGCGCGTGATCGCCTCGATGGCGAGATCGTCGCCGCCGAGCTCCTTCCAGTTGGTGACGTGGCCGGCGTAGAGATCCGAGAGCTGCGACACCGTCAGCGCCGGCACGCGATTGGACGGATGCACGATGATCGCCAGGCCGTCGTAGGCGATCACGATCTCTTGCAGCTTGACGCCGAGCCGGCCCGCTTGCTTGAGCTCGTCGCCGTTGATGGTCCGCGACGAGGCGCCGATGTCGGCCGATCCGTCGAACAGGCCGACGAACGCGGTCTTGGAGCCGAGCGATTGCCACACCACGCGCTTGCCCGGATGGAGCGCCTCCCAGCCCTTGGCCAGCGCGGGGCGAGCTCGCCGCCGATGGTGTCCGAGCCTTTGACAGTGACGTCGGCGTGGCGCTCGTCGGCGACGGCGAGCTGCGACGCGAGCAGCAACAACCAGGGCGCGAGCCGGCGCATCAGCGACCCGACGACGAAGCGGCGAAGCGAACCGGCCAGTTGATCCACGCCGCCACCGGCGCGCCGGCGTGCCGCGCCGGACGAAAACGATACGCCTGCGCGGCCGTCAACGCCGCGTCTTCGTAGACCTGCAGCTCGAGCCGCGAGCGAAACACCTGCGCGCGCGCCACCGTGCCGTCGCTGCCGACGAGCAGGCGGCAGATGATCGTCGGCGACAGCGGCAGCGTCTTCGACGGCAGCCGCGCCGGCTGACCGGACACGAGCGCCGGCGGCGCATCGCCCGGGCCGGTGAGCTGCGCGCTGTCCATCGGCGGCGGCTCGGCCGGCTGCGCCGCGATCGGCGCCGTCGTCGTGGTCGTCGTCGCCGCCGGCCGCGTGCGCGCGTACCACAAGCCGGCCGCGGCGACGATGCCGGCGACGCCGAGCCCGATCGCGCGCAGCTTGCGCCGGCGGAAGAACTTCTCGCGCGCGCGGCTCATCGGCACCGACGCCTTGGTCTTCTGCCCCTTGGCCTCGCCGAAGTACGACGGGCCGCTGCCGCTGCCGCCGGCGATGGCCAGCGCCGCGATGCCGCCGCCCTCGCGGTGCGCGGCAACCTCTTCGGGAAACAGCTCGGCCATGAACTTGGCCAGCGACGCGACGCCGATGTTGTAGCGCCGCTCGCGCGCCAGATCTTCGAGCGCGACCAACAGCTCGTGCCCGTTCGCCCAGCGATCCTCGGCGCGCTTCTGCAGGCAGCGCTGGAGGATCGCGTGGAGCTCGCTCGGCAGCGTCGCGTCGAACTCGCGCAACGTCTGCACCGGCCCGTCGACGATCTTGCGCAGCGTCTCGAACTCGCTCTTCTCGCGATAGAGCCGCTTGCCCAAGCAGAGCTCCCAGAGCAGCACGCCGAGCGCGAAGATGTCGCTGCGCCCGTCGAGCGGCTTGCCGGTGCACTGCTCGGGCGACATGTAGCCGATCTTGCCCTTGAGCGTGCCCGACATCGTGTCGGCCTCGCGGTTGGCCGCCTTGACGATGCCGAAGTCGACGAGCTTGACGCCGCCCTCGAAGGTGATCATCACGTTTTGCGGCGTGACGTCGCGATGCACGATGCTGAGCGCGACGCCGCCGAAGTCGCGTTTCTCGTGCGCATAGTGCAGCCCGCCGGCGGCGCCGACGGCGATGGCGAGCACGGTCTCGACGGGCAGCCCGCCCGGCCGCTGCCGCTGCGCCGCGCGCACGATGTCGAACAGGTTGCGCCCCGACAGGTACTCCATGGCGATGAAGTACTCGCCGTCGACGCAGCCGACGTCGTAGATGTGCACGACGTTCGGATGATCGAGCGTGGCCGCGACGCGCGCCTCGTCGAGGAACATGCGCACGAACTCGGGATCCTTGGTGCGCTCGCGCAGGATTCGCTTGATGACCAGATATTTTTCGAAGCCGGGGATCCCGCGCGCGCGCGCCAGATAGAGCTCGGCCATGCCGCCGACGGCGAGCCGGGTGACGAGCTCGTACTTGCCGAATGGCGTGGGTTCTTCCATTACGCCGACATTAGGATCGAAGCTGCGAGCGGCCCGGTCAAGTGACGACTCGGTGAACTCGTGCCAGCCGGGCGCGTTCTTGAGGTAAGATCGCCCGGCGCGATGCTTCAGCTCGTCTGGCTCCTCCTGCTTGCGCTGCACATCGGCGCGGCCGGCGTCTGGTGGTGGCTGATGCCGGGTGGATTTCCCAGCTCGGCGACGGAGTTCTGGGTCAACCAGTTCTGGCCGCCGGTGCTCGTGGCGCTCTTGTCGCTGGCGCTCTTGGCGCGCGGGAAGATTGGCGAGGCGCTCCTGCCGCCGGTGCTGGCGGCGCTGCCGGTCTTTTGGATGGCGTTCGCGATCTCGTCGCGCCTCACCTTCGACGCCAGCTTCGAGTCGGCGTGGCACCTGCCGTTCGTCGCCGCGTTCGGCTTCGCGGTCTTGTGGATCCACAAAGTGCGGCTGCGCGTACGCGCCTGGTGGCTGGTGCCG
>DASXOU010000468.1:0-3171 GCA_036494045.1 Polyangia bacterium
ACGTTCTCGATCTTGCCGCGCCCGTGCTCGGCGTGAACGATGATCTCGCCCGCCTTGTAACGCGCTTTCGGATCGAACGTCCGCGGCTCGACGGCTTCCGCGAGCTCCTTCTGCAGCTGCCGCTTGGCCTCCTGCCGCTTCTGCAGCTCGCGATCCTCGTTGCGCCGCGCGGTCGTCCCCACGTCGCCGCTGCTGGTCGTCGGCACCGAGCCCGACGCCTTTCGATGGCGCGCCGGCGGCTCGGTCCTATAGTCGTGGCGCGAGTTGCACACCTGGCAGATGACCTGCTTCGGGTGGTCGCCGACCATCGCCACGATGTTGTGCGTGGTCATTTCCTTACACTTGCCGCACCACGAGTCGACCTCGCCGCCGACCGAAAGTTTCGACGAAGGCGCCGCCCGCTGGGGCACGATCGACTTGGGCGGCGCGCGCCGCTCGAGGAAGGGCACGAAGCCGGCGTCGTCGCTGCGCTGCACGCGCGCGCCCGAGTCGCGGCGGCTGAGCGCGGCGGCCGAGCGGCGCAGATCGGTCAAGCGGCGCCCGACGCCACGCTCGGCGGCGTCGCGGTCGGCGCCGGTCAGCGCCTCGGAAAGCTCGCGCCAGCGCGCGGCCAGCGCCTCGACGAGCTTGCCGGCGGCGATCTGGCGCGGCTCTTCGCCCGATTCCAGGGCGGCGTCGACTTCGTTGATGGCGGAGGCGATATCGTCGTTCAGCTGGTTGAGTCGATTGGTCTGCGATTCGTCCATGGCGCGCGGAGCATACTCGATGTGCTAGCTTGTCGCGATGGCCGAGGAGTTGAAAGTCGGGGGCGAGCTCGATGCCTGGTGCACGACCTGCCGGCTCATGAAGTGGCACACCATCGTCGCGCTCGTCGACGGCAAGCCGGCGAAGGTCGAGTGCCAGGGCTGCGGCAAGCAGCATCAATATCGCGCGCAGCCGCCCGGGGACAAGCCGGAGAAGGCGCCGCGGGCGCGCGCCGCCAGGGCCTCCGCCCCGTCGGTGCCGGCGGTCGATTTCGACACGCTGCTGGCCGGGCGCGACGCCGAGGCCAAGGCTTATTCGCCGAACACGACCTTCGCGCTCAACGACGTCGTGCGCCACCCGACGTTCGACGTCGGCGTGGTCACCGCGACGCCGGCGCCGCAGAAGATCGAGGTCACCTTCCGCGGCGGCGACAAGAAGATGCTGCTCCACGACCGCGGCGCCACGCAGGCCTCGCGACTGGCGCCGCCGCCGCGTCGCGACGAAGCGCCCAAGCCGTCGGGCACCTCCGACTCGCCGCGCGGGCAGAAGTAGCTACGGCGCCGCCGCGAGCAGCGGCGCGAACGGATCGTCGGGCTCGAGGTCGTGCAGCGTCGCGCCGGCGGCGACGTCGACGAGGTGCACCACGTTCATGCCGAGCGCGCGATGCGACGTCGCCACCCACGCGCCCGTCGGCAGGCGCGTCCAGCCTTCCCACGAAAACTGCGGGCCGCCAATGGGAATGATCTTGACCCAGATGCGCCAGGCGACCGGGCGGCCGTCGTCGCCGAGGATCCATAGATACTTGTCGCCCGGGGTCAGCCCGCCCGACGCGTAGGAGACGAGGAGGGCGCGCTTGCCGTCGACCGTGCCGCGCGCGCGCGAGGTGCCGTCGTCGAAGGCTTTGACGACGGGGTTGAGCCAGAAGCTGTCGTTGATCCACAGCGCGTAGGCCTTGTCGACGAGCCGCTGCTTGTCGGCGCCGTCGCCGAGCTCGACGCCCTTGTGCCAGGCGCGCCCGCTCTTCTTGCCGGTGTCGAGGAGCACGCGGTTGCCGCTCCATTCGACGCGCGCCAGGCCGCGCTGGCGATCCCACAAGTGTGCGCGGCCCTGCACGGTCCAGCGCACCGCGCCGGTGCGCGTCCAGGCGTCGCCGTCGACGGCGGCGACCATCTGGCGCGCGAGCGCTTCGGCGTCGGGGCCCGGCGTCGTCGGCGTGGGCGCGTGGCGCAGCACCGCCCAGAGCACGCCGATCGCGACGACGAGAACGGCGAAGATCAAACCGACGATGCGGGCGGCGCGGCGCATGGCCGCATCGTACGTGATAAAAGAGGTCCGTGGCTGCGTCCGGGAAGAAGAAACCATCGGTGCCGAAGCGGAAAGGCAACCCGCGCGTCGAGGCGCTGGTGGCGCGCTTCGGGCTCGACGCCGTCGAGCGGCGCGTGGTCGAGATCGCCTACGAGCTCGAGCGCTCGCTCGCCGCCGCCGACAGGATGCGCAAGCTCGGCGGGCTCACCATCGAGCGGCTGCGCGCGATTGTCGGCGACGCCGTCGACGCGGCGCTTTCGCCGAGGCGGGCGCTGCGGCGGCACGCGCTCGTCGTCGTCGGCGCGGCGATGGAGCTCTCGGGCATGGCGGCGGCGACGGACGCGGTGCGCCTCGCGCCCGGCCTGGCGGCGCGGCTCGACGGGGCCGCCGAGCCCGACGGGCTGTGGCTCGGCTGTGCGCGCATCGCGCCGGGCGCGCGCGGCGATCTGCCGGCGCGGCTGGCGCCGGTGCTGACGGGGCTCAACGGCGCGGTCGCGACGCTGCTCACGCTCGACGGCTGTCCGCGCCGCGAGGCGCACGAGCTGGCGGCGGGATTGGCGCGCCACAGCGGCCGCGGCGTCCTCGTCGTCGACGGCGAGCTGCTGCTCGACGCGCCCAATCCGACGCTGCTGCTCGCCTGCGCGCGCCGCGAGGCCGACTGCGACGGCGACGCGCTCCTCGTGTGCGAAGCGGGCCGGCTCGGCGAGCGCTGGCGCGCGCTGTTGGCGCCGGCGACGGGCACGACCGCGCCGCTCGTCGTCCTCGCCGACGGCGAGCGCACGCGCGATCCGGTCGCGGCGGCGCCGTTCGCGGTGCGCCGCTTGTCGCTGCACGCGGCCGCGCCGACGGCCGCCGCCGCGCCGCCGACGGCGAGCGAGCCGCGCGCCGACGACAAAGCGGCGCCCATCGACGACGGCCTCGGGCACATCCGCCAGCAGGCGATCCGCGACGCCTAGCGCGCGCTCGGAATCTTTCGCGCGCCGCCGCCGCCGCCGCGCGCGCCGGTGACGCCGATTCCGCCGCCGCTGGCGCCGAAGCCGGAAGCGCCGCCGGAAGCGAAGGCGTCGCCGTCGCCGCCGGCGACGGAGCCAGGCAAGAAGCGCTCGGCGAAGGGCGCGGCCG
>DASXOU010000469.1:0-10918 GCA_036494045.1 Polyangia bacterium
AGGACGACAATCGGCCGCGGCCGCCGCGGCGGAGCATCAAGCCGGCCTGATCGATCGACGGCGCGTCAGTTCGGCGCCGGCACGTCGATCGGCTCGACGGCGGCGACCTCGCGCGAGAGCGCCACGAGATGCGCGTGGCAGGTCAGCATCACCACCTGCGAGCGGCGCGCGAAGTCGGCCAGCACCGACAGCGTCGCGCGCGCGCGGGCGGCGTCGAAGTTGACCAGCGGATCGTCGAGCACTAGCGGCAGCGGCTCGGACGCGTCGCAATATTGGCGCACGTAGGCGAGGCGCACCGCCAGCCACAGCTGTTCGCGCGTGCCCGTCGACATCGCCGGCGGCGCGACCTCGACGCCGTCCCGGCGCACGGCGACGAAGGTTCCCTCGTCGTCGTAGCGCGGGTAGACGCGCGTGTAGCGCCCTTCGGTGAGCGCGCAGAACAGCGACGACAGCTCCTCGATCATGCGCGGCTGATGGCGCTCCTGGAAGCGCGCGACCTGACGCTCGAGCAGCGCGCGCGACAGCGTGACCACGGCGTACTGCTGCACCAGGCCGCGCAAGGAGGCGCGACGATATTCGACGCCGGCGCCGATCTCGGCCGCGCGCGCGCCGCCGTCGAGCTGCTTGAGCGCCTCCTCGGCGGCGCCGACTCGCTCGGAGGCGGCGCGGAACTCGG
The DNA here is from genome assembly GCA_036494045.1 of Polyangia bacterium. GTDB lineage: Bacteria > Myxococcota_A > Polyangia > Palsa-1104 > Palsa-1104 > JAQBQH01. The sequence continues at coordinate 677 of DASXOU010000469.1, forward strand.
CGTCGACGCGATCGAGCTCGGCGCGCGCGTCGGCGAGCTCGCTGTCGACGATGCCGCGCTCGGCGCTCTCGAGCGCGCTGGCGAAGGCCTCGGCGGCGACGGCGCCGCGCGCCTCGGCGAGCGCGCGCTCGAGCGCGGCGATCTCGCGATCGAGCGTGTCGCGCCGGCGTGCCGCGGCCGCCGCGTGCACGAAGGTGTCGTCGTCGTCGACGCCGGCGCGGGCGCGCCAGGCGGCGAGCGCGGCGGCGGCTTGCCGCTCGGCGCGCGCGGTCTCGGCGGCCTCGGCGGCGAGCTCCTCCTCTTGCGACTCGAGCTGCGCGCGCAAACGCGCCGCTTCTTGCGCTTCGGCCAGCCGCGCGGCGAGGGCGCGCATCGCCGCGGTCGCGTCAGTTGCGGCCAACGGCGCCAGTGCCGGCGCCAGCTCCGCGCACAATCGCTTGACCTCGTTGCGCCAGCCGGCGACGTTGGCGGCGAGCCGCTTGGCGCGCTCCTCGTCGCGGCGCAGCTCCTCGAGCTCGAGCCGCACCGCGAGCACGGTGTCGACGATGCGCTTGGCCTGCGCGAGCTCGGTGCGCCGATCGAACGCGAAGGTTTCGAGGATGGCGCCGAGCCGCCGCGCGTAGTCGTCCTCGGCGCCGGCCAGCGCCGCCGCTTGCTCGTCGACGCGCGCGAGGTCGCCGTCGAGCTTGCGCAGCTCGGCGTAGTCCGAGAGCCACTCGAGCATCGTCTCCGGCGACTGCGGCACAAACCCGCAGCGCGCCCACAGCTCGCGCCACGCCGCCTCGGCCGCCGCGCGCTCGGCGGCGGCGCGCTGCAAGGAAGTCGCGCGATCGGCGCGCGCGCGCGCGATCTCGGCGCGGCGCAGCGCGAGCTCGGCGCGCTTGGCCACGTCGTCGGAGCGGCGGCGCAGCTCGTCGGCGTGCGCGTCGGCGGCACGCAGCGCCGTCTCGAACGCGTCGCCGAGCGCGGCGCGCTCGTTCTTGTTCGCCGCCGCCTTGAGCGCGCTCCACGCCGCGTCCCGGGCCGCGCGCAGCCGTGCCAGCTCCTCGGTCGAGGGCACCGCGCCGCCGACGTCGAGCCGCGCCAATTGGCCCTCGAGCGCGCGCGCCTCTTCGCGCAGCCGATCGTCGTCGCGCGAAAGGTCGGCGATGGCGCGCTCGCAGGCGGCGAGCGCGTCCTTGTGGTGCTTCAGCTCCTCGGCGCGCGGCACCGGCAGAAACGCGGGATCGGCGTCTTGCGCCGGCAGCGGCCACGGCGGATCGAGGCGCTTGCGCAGCGCCAGCCGCCGCGTGCCGAGCCCCTGCCGCGCCGCCGTCAGCCGCTCGAGCTCACGCGCGCGCTCCGTGTGCCCCGACCAACCTTCGCGCAGCCGCTCGAGCCCGCTCGTGAACAGCGGATGCGGCAGGACGTCGAGATCGTCGAGCGCCCAGCCGCGGCGCAGCTCGCCGAGCTGGCGCCCGAGCTCGAGCCGGCGCGTGCGATGCGCGGCCGCCAGCTCCTCGGCCTGGCGCGACTCCTCGGCGTGACGGCCGAGCCCTTCGTGCAGCGGCCGGATGCGCGGCGCCGCGTCGAGGAGCGCGTCGTCGAGCGTGAGCTTCTCGACCTGCCGGGCGACGCGCGCCTGCTTGTCGGCGAGCTCGCGCGCGTGCTGGTGCAGCCGCTCCTTTTCCTGCCGCGCGCGCGCGAACGCGTCGCCGGCGTCGGGCGGCAGCGTCGTCGGCGGCAAGGCCGCGCGCTCGGCCCGCGCGCCGCGGAGCTCGTCGCGCCGCGGCAGCGCCCGCGCCAGCGCCTCGCGTTCGCCGATCGACGTCAGCAGCACGCGCCGCCGCGCGCCCAGCGCCTCGGCCTCGCCGCGCGCCGCATCGCGCGCGCGCACCCGCGCTTCGTAATCCTCGCCGCGCGCCTCGACGCGCCGCCGCTCGAGCTCGCGCTCCTTGATGTCGGCGAGCGTGGCGTTGATCAGCTTGCCGGCGCGCCCCTTGACCGTGAAGAGCGCGTCGGCCTGATCGCGCAGCTCCTTGATCACCGCTTGCGGGCTGCGCGCCGCGCCCAGGCCGGCGCCGGCGATGGCGGCGCGCAAGCCCTCGTCGCGCAGCGCCTCGCCGCCGCGCGCCAGATCCTCGAGCGAGAAGGCGAACACCGTCGAGAACATCTCCATCGACGGGCGGCCGAGGCGCGCGCGCAAGAGCTCGTCGTCGAGCGCGACGTCGCCGTGCTCGACGTCGTGCAGCTGGCCGCGCAGGCCGCGCTTCTTCTCGCGCCGGACCTCGGCGATCGCGCCGTCGGCGAAGGCGAGCGTGCCGCCCACCGCCAGCGTCTCCGACGGCCAGCGAAAGTCCCACGCCGCGCCGCGCGGGAAGCCGAAGAGGAACGCGCGCAACGCCGCCAGCAGCGTCGACTTCCCCGCTTCGTTGGCGCCGTGAAGCAGCGTCAGGCCCGATCGCCCAGGGCCACGATCGAATGGCAGCGTGACGTCGGAGAAGTGTCCGAAGCGCTCGAGCCGCAGCTCGGAAATCCTCACGGCGCGACCAACGCGGATACGAGGTGCGCCTCGACCTCGTCGAGGAGCGCGGCCACGTCGACGTCGCCGCCGAGCTCGTCGCCCAATTTTTCGACGAGCGGCTGCAGCTGCGCGCGCAGCTCGGCGGCCAGCGCCGGATCGCGCCGCGCGTCGTCGACCGCGCGCAACAGCTCGCCGACGAAGCCTTCCGATCCGCGCAGCTCGTCGAGCGCCACCGGCGGCCGCGTGCGCAGCTCGACCTTCTCCAGCCACAAGGCGTCGCCGAAGTCGAGCGCCCGCGCGCGCAGCTCGCCGACCACGCGCTCGCGCTCGGCGGCGACGGTGGCATGCGCGCGCGTCGCGCCGTCGACGACGAGCCGCGCCGCCAAAACGCGCCCCTCGGCCTCGTCGCGCGCGCGCCCGAACGCCTCGCGCGCCTGATCGTACAGCTCGTCGACGCCGTCGTCGGCGGCGAGCGTGAGCGCGATCTTCTGCCAGCGCACCACGTCGAGCGGCGCATGGCGCACGCCGGTCACCTGGCCGCGCTCGACCGACACGACCACTGCGCCCTTGGGCCCGCTCTCGCGAATGTGCCGCCCCTGCGTGTTGCCGGGGAACACCACCCACGGCGCCGTGTGCAGGATCTCGTGCGCGTGCACGTGACCGAGCGCCCAGTAGTCGTAGCCTTTGCGCACCAGCTCGTCGACGCGGCAGGGCGCGTAGTTGGCGTGGCCGGGCCGCCCTTCGGCGTTGGTGTGCATGACGCCGATGTTGAGCGCGCCGTCGATCGGCGCCGGATACAAGGGCACGAGTGAGTCCTTGACGTCGCGCCGCGGGTAGCTGAGCCCGTGCAGCGCCACGCCGTGCTCGTCGAGGATCGCGGTCTCGGCGCGATCGTCGGCGAACACGCGCACGTGCGCCGGCCAGGTGAGCGAGCGCGTCACCTCGCTGGCGGCGTCGTGGTTGCCGCGCACGAGATAGACGCGCGTGCCGGTGTCGCGCAGCCGATTGAGCTCCCGCAAAAAGAAGAGCCCGGTGTTGAAGTCCTTCCACTCGCCGTCGAAGACGTCGCCGGCGAGCACGAGAAACGCCGCGCGCTCGTCGAGGCACAGCTGCACCAGGTTGGTCAGCGCGCGCCGCGTCGCCTCGCGCACGCGCTCGACGGGCGCGCCGTCGTAGGCGTCGAGGCCGCAGAGCGGGCTGTCGATGTGCAGGTCGGCGGCGTGAACGAAGCGCATCGTCCGCTCGAAACTATAAGACCGAACAAGTGTTCAGTAAACACTTTTGGGCATCAGCCACTGCGGTTTTTCCAGGTTGGCGACGAACGCGCGCCACTCGGCGCCGCGCGTCACCATGCCGAGCATCGCGCGGCCGACCATCGAGCCCGGCGCGCGGTTGCACAACAGATCGAACGTGGCGGCGTTGAGCCCGTCGAGGATCAAGATGCACTGGCGCCACAGCGCGCGCGTCGCGTTCGGCGCCCAGTGCGAGAAGTAATTGACGGCGAGCTCGCGCTCGCGCGCCGCGTGTCGGGCGAGCTCGGGCACGCCGAAGCGCTCGGCCGCGTGGCGCGAGTAGTGTTGCTGCTGCACCTCGTTGAGCGCGGCGCACAATTGCCAGCGCGCGCGCGCGTCGTCGACGGCGAGCGCGTCGATGAACAGGCGAAGCTCGTCGGGGAACTTGAACGGCGGCGTCCAGCCGTCGGGGACGTGGCGATGGCGCTTCTCCAGCCACGGGAATTCTTTCGCGAGCACCTCTTGCGTGCGCGCCGAGAGCTTGCCGCGAAACTTCTCGCCCGCGCGCAACACGGCGCGCACCGTCGCGAGAAACGCGAGGCCGTTGGCGCGCGCCGGCGCCAGATGCGCGCGATCGTAATACCGGGTCAACGATCCGAGGTTCGCCCGCGTCGGCTGCGCGACCGCGCACCACTCGTCGCACAGCCGCTCGAAGTCGCCGCCGCGATAGGCCGCGTACGAGCGATCGATCTCCTCGTCCGTCGCCGGGCGAAAGAACGGGATCGCCTCGAGGCGCGGCAACAGCGCGACGTCGAACGTGCGCTCGCCGTCAGCCGGCCGATTCGTTCTGTCGCCGCGCGTTGCCATCGGACTTGCGCGCGCGCCCGGGAATCAGGCGCGTCCAATCGTTCTGGGCCGCCATCCAGCCGAGCCCGTCGGGAAAGAGCGCCCAGCGCTGCGCCAGCCGCTCGGCGAAACCCCACGCGCGCGTGAGGATGAAAAAGTAGGGCCGCGCGTGCGGCAGCTTCCACAAGGGCCAGGTCGCGCGATAGACGCGCTTGCCCGGCAAGAGCGCCTTCTTCAAGAGCCGCTCGTCGGCGAGATCGCGATCGCCGTCGCGCAGCGCCTCCTCTTGAAAACGCGCGAGCGCGTCCATGCGCTCCTTGGTTCCCCACTGCATGCGGTAGTGGATCTGCTGGCGCGCCGGCTCCCAGCGTCGCGGATCCTGGAAATGATAGAGCTCGGCGATCTCGCCCAGCTCGTAGAGCGCCGTCTGCATGACCACGTGCGGGCGGTGCCAGCCGTCCTTGTACTTGAAGCGGTTGAGCGCGAGCACCGCTTTTTGCGTATACGCGAACTCGTCGTTGAGGCGCGCCGTCGATTTCGCGCACACGCCGTCGCCATGCGCGTCGTTCATCACGATCGGCGCCAGCATCGCCAGCTGGCGGCACGAGGTCTCGATGCCGATCGAGTAGAGCGCGTCGGCGAACCAGGCCGCGTCGCCGATGATGGCGTAGCGCCGCGTCGACAGCCAATGCTCCGACTGATACGGAAGGTGCGCGTAATATTGATACGGCTCGAGCGCGCGCGCGCCGCCGAGCGCGTCGGCGATGGGCGGGAACTTGCGCACCATCTCCCAGAAGCCGCGGTCGTCGGCTTTGACGTCGGGCTGGTGCTGCTCCTTGTCGTAGGAGACGCCCACCGACGTCAGGTTGTCGCGCTGATGGATCCACCAGAACCAGAAGCCCTGCCCGCAAAAATGGATCGTGTGGCGACGGCGATCGACGCCATGGAAGGTGCGCCAGAAGGCCGGGTCGTCGTTGACGCCTTCGAAGCGGTTCCACACGGCGGCGGTGTCGAGCGACTTCACGGGGTGCGTGATGCCGAGCTGGCGGCCGAGCACGCTGCGCCGTCCGCTGCAGTCGATCACCCATTTGGCGCGCAACTCCGTCGGTGCGCCGCCGCGCGCGTAACAGACGCGGTGCGGCTCGCCGAGCTCGACCTGCTCGACGCCGGCGCCGTCGAGATACTCGACGCCCGCGGCCTTGGCCAGCTCGGCGACGTGGCGGTTCATGGTGGTGCGCTCGACGTGAAACGTCGGGATCAGCTTTGGGAACGCGTTCGGATTCTTCTCGAGCGGCGTCAGCGACAGGAGGAGCTCGTGACAGTCGTTCATCGTCTTGGGCATCGTCTTCGGCAGCTCGCCGTTGCGCGGCAGCACCAGAAAATCGAAGCCGAACTTGCGATACGCGTTCTTCCCGAGCCAATCGCCGAGGCCGAGCTCATGGCGCAGAAACACGCTCGACCCTTCGGTGATGGCCTCGCCGACCACGACCTTCTGCTCTTTGCCCCACGGCCGCGACTCGAGGATCACGCAGGAGAGGCCGCGCCGCTGCAGCATCAGCGCCGCCATCGAGCCGACCAACCCGCCGCCCAACACCGCCACGTCGTACGTGCTCATTGCGCCCCTTGTTCTAACGCGAGCTTCGTCGCGATGCGAGCGGAGAGCGCGACCATCGGCAGCCCGGCGCCGGGATGCACGCTGCCGCCGCAAAAATAGAGCCCGCCGATCCCCGGCAGCGTGTTCGCCGGCCGCTTGAACGCGGCCATGCGCGAGTTCGACGCCAGCCCATAGATCGCGCCGCGGCTCGACGGAAAACGCGTCGCGAAGTCCGACGGCAGAAGCTCCATCGTCGCCGCCGGTGTCAGCGTCCAGCCGTGGCGCGCGAGCACGCGCTCGATGCGCGCGCGGCAGCGCGATCCCTCGACCGACCAGTCGATGCGCGCGCCTTTGTCGTCGAGCGGCGGCGCGTTGGTCAAAATGAAGTGGCGGCCCGGCGCCTCCTGGCACACGTAGACCGTCGGATCTTCGGGCGGCCGCCGCTCGCCGACGAGCTCGTCGAACTCGCGCTTGTAGTCGCGCGAGAAGAACACGTTGTGATGAAGCAGCGCCATCGGCGCCTCGGCACCGACGGCGCAGAGCACGTACGCCGACAGCGACAGCTCTTCTTCCTCGTACTTGCGCAGCGGCTTCTTGGCCGCGTCGCCGAGCAGGCGCCCGTAAGCGTCGGCCACGTCGCAGTTGGCGACGATGCAATCCGCCCACTCGACCGCGCCGCCCACGCGCACGCCGCGCGCGCGCAACGACCCGCCGAGCGGCCCGCCGGTCGGCTCGACCACGATCTCGTCGACGTCGGCGTTGCAGGCGATGACGACGCCGAGCTCCTCGGCGCGCCGGCGCAGCGCCTCGGCCAGCCGCACGATGCCGCCCTCGACGCTGAAGATGCCGTACGCGTTCTCCACGTGCGCGATCACCGCCAGCGTCGCCGGCGCGTGATAGGGCGAGCTGCCGTTGTAGGTCGCGTAGCGCCCGAACAGTTGGCGCAGCCGCGGGTCGGCAAAATATTCCTCGAGCGCGCGCCACAAGCTGCGCATGCCGTCGATGCGCGTCATCTGCCACAGCGCGCGCGGCGACATGAAGTCGAACAGCGACGGCACCGCGTTCTCCATGAACGGGCCGCGCACGACGTCGAAGATCTTGGCGGCGTGCTTGCGATACTTCAGGTAGCCGTCGGCGTCGCGCCGCCCCGCGAATTTTTCGATCGCGTCGCGCGATTGCGCTTCGTCGCTGAAGAGGTCGAGCGCGCTGCCGTCGGCGAAAAAATGGCGGCACAAGGGATCGATCGGCAGCAGCGTCACGTAGTCGGCGAGCTTGCCGTCGAACAGCTCGTCGAACACCCAGCGCATCGTGAACACCGACGGGCCGGCCAGCACCTTCTGCCCGCCGACGTCGACCTCGCGCAGCTTGCCGCCGACGGTCGGGCCGCGCTCGTACAAGCGCACGCGGACGCCGGCGCGCGCCATATTAATAGATGCGGCCAGCCCGCCGACGCCGGCGCCGATGACGATCGCGGAGTTCACGCGCTCTTCTTGTATCGCGGGTTCGGCCGGCCCTTGAAACCTGCTCGCATGTTCAGTATATTGATCCTCGTGGCCGCGAGCGCAAGTCAGATTGCCGAAGTGCTCGCCGGGATGCGCGCGGAGTCGGCGCGCCTGGTGTCGGCGGCGTCGCAGCCGCCGGCGGCGCGGCTGCCCGCGGGATCGCCGGCGCTCGACGCGCTCACCGGCGGCGGCTTGCCGCGCGGACGCATCGTCGAGCTGACCGGGCCGCGCGGCTCGGGGCGCATGTCGGCGGTGCTGGCGATGACCGCGGCGGTGCAGGCGACGGGCGAATTGGTCGCGCTCGTCGACGTGGCCGATGCGCTCGACCCGCGCTCGGCGCTGCGCGCGGGCGTGGTGCTGCCGCGCCTCTTGTGGATCCGTCCGCAGTCGCCGCTCGACGGCATGCGCGCCGCCGATTGGGTGCTCGACGCCGGCGGCTTCGGCCTCGTGATCCTGTATTTGTGCGGCGCGGTGACGAGCTGGCGCAAAAATGTGCGCGGCGAGGCGCCGTGGATTCGCTTGTCGCGGCGGGCCGAGCGGGCGAAGTCGGCGCTGGTCGTCGTCGGCGATCGGCCGAGCGTCGGCACCGTCGCCGCCATCGCGCTCGCCGGCGAACGCGGGCGTCCACGCTGGCTCGGTGGCGAGCGCGGCGCGCCGCTGCTCCTCGACGGCGTGCGCGGCCGCATCGCGGTGGTGCGCTCGAAGCTGGGGCCGCCGGCGGCGACGGCCGATGTCCCGCTCGACGTCGCGCCGCTCGACGTCGCCGGTTCTCGTCGGTGATCCATGGCGCGGATCGCCTGCGTCTTGGTCTCGCATCTCGACGTGCAAGCGCTCGAGCGCGGCGATCCCGAGCTCGCCGGCGCGCCGCTGGTCGTCTGCGAAGGGCGCGACGTCGTCGACCTGTCGCCGGCGGCGCGCGCGCTCGGCCTGCGCGCGGGCATGACCATCTTCGCCGCGCGCGCCGCCGCGCCCGACGCCGTCTATCGCGCGCGTTCGCCCGAGCTGTTGCGCTCGGCCGAGTCGGCGCTCGTCGATCTCGGCCACTCGTTTTCGCCGCGCGTCGAAGCCTCGCCCGGCGCCATCGCCGTCGACGTGTCCGATCTCGGCCGCCTGTTCGAGAGCGACGCGCAGATCGGCAACGCCATCTTCGTCGGCGCGCGCAAGCTCGGCCTCGCCGTGCGCGTGGGCATCGCCGGCGACAAGACCACCGCGCGCATCGCCGCGCGCGCCGGTGAAGTCACGGTCGTGCCGCCGGGGCGCGAGCCGCCGTTCCTCGCGCCGTTGCCGGTGGCGCTGCTCGAGCCGTCGCCCGATACGCTGGCCACGCTCGGGCGCTGGGGCGTGCACACCATCGGCGAGCTCGAGGCGCTGCCCGCCGGCGGCGTCGCGGTGCGTCTCGGCGCCGAGGGCGCGCACCTGGCGCGGGTCGCGCGCGGCCAGGCCGACACGCCGCTCGCACCTTTGCCCGAGCCGCTCGTGTTCGAGGAGGGCATCGACTTCGACTGGCCCGTCGAGAACGTCGAGCCGCTCCTGTTCGTCTTGCGCCGGCTCGTCGAGAACCTGACGGCGCGGCTCGGCTGCCGCGCGCTCGCCTCGGGCGATCTCGGCCTCACCATGAAGCTCTCGCCGCGCGGCCGCGACGTGCGCACCGTGCCGGTGGCGGCGCCGACGCGCGACGTGGCGACGCTCTTGTCGCTGGTGCGCCTGGCGCTCGAGACCTCGCCGCCGGCCGCCGCCGTCGAGGGCATCGTCGTGCGCACGTCGCCGGCGCGCACGCGCTCGGCGCAGCTCAGCTTCTTCGAGCCGGCGGGCCCATCGCCGGACAAGCTGGCGTCGACGATCGCGCGGCTGCAGGCGCTCGTCGGCGAGAGCCGCGTCGGCGCGCCGGTGCTGCTCGATCGCCACTTGCCCGACGCGTTCACGCTGGAACGGTTCGACGCGCCGCGGGTGAAGCCGTTAGCCGTGAGCCATGAGCCCTTAGCTTCAGACGAAGCCAGAGCGTTGGCATTGTCGGCGCTGCGACCGCCGGTCGATGCCGAGGCGAGATTGGATCGTGGGCAGCTGCGGTATCTGGCGGGGCAGGGCATTGGCGGTCAGGTGTTGGCGGCGGCGGGGCCGTTTCGCGTTCGTGACGGCTGGTGGCAGCTGCCGGTGACCCGCGATTATTACGACGTGCATCTTTCCGATGGCGCGATCTATCGCGTGTTTCATGATTTACAGCGCGACAGCTGGCATATCGACGGTTGTTACGAATAATGGCGTATTGCGATTATGTCGAACTACGGGCGGCGAGCGCATTTTCGTTTCTGCGCGCGTCTTCGTTGCCCGAGGATCTGGCTGATCGCGCCGCCGAGCTCGGCTACAACGCCATGGCGCTCATCGACCGCGACGGCGTCTACGGCGCGCCGCGATTTTATGGTCGGGCGAAAAAGCACGGGCTCCATGCCATCGTCGGCTCCGATCTGACCCTCGAAACCGGCGGCAGAATATCGGTTTTCGTTCGCGATCGCGACGGCTACAAGAACCTGTGCAAGCTGGTTACGAATGGAAAAGCGGGACGTCCGA
>DASXOU010000470.1:0-5594 GCA_036494045.1 Polyangia bacterium
AGCAGCGCCGCAATACTTGCGGTATTGCGAGCAGCGCAGCGACGAGGCCGTCGCTCGTAGCGAGAGGATCGATGCTCGCAGTAGGCGCGCAATGAGGGAGTGCCCCTTCAACGGCTCCGGCGTACGCGATCCATGAGCCTCAGCAGGCCGTCGCGCGAGTGCACGTCGAGCCGCCGATAGAGGTCGTGCAGGTAGACCTTGGTCGTGCCGTAGGTGAGCGCGTTGGCCGCCGCGATCTCCTTGACGTTGCGCTGCTCGGCCACCGATCGCAGAAGCCGCAGGTCGCGCGCCGACAGCTTGTAGCGCCCGCGCATGAGCTCGAGCACCTCGCCGAGCTTGACGCGCTCGTCGGTCAGCCGCACCACGAGCGCGATCGGCGGCAGCGCCTGCACCGCGGTCGCCGAGACGTAGACGTCGAGCGCGCCGTCGGGCGTGGTCAGCTTGATCGGCGCACGTCGCCGCGCGGGCGTGGTCTCGCCGTCGCTGTCGTCGCGGCGCTCGAGATACGCGCGCGTCGCCTCGCGCAGCGGCGCCGGCAGCGGATCGCCGGTGCGGAACGCGTTGCCGTCGGCGAAGCGGCGCATGATCTCCTTGGCGCGCTTGGTCGCGTAGAGCACCTCGTCGTACTCGGTGCAGAGCGCGAGGTTGATGCGCAGCCGATCGAGGAGCTGGATGCACAATCGACTGACGCTGGCGTCGTCGAGGACTGGGGCCTTGCGCATCCTGCGAACACGAATATCACGGGCACGGCCCGTCGACATAGCCCCCCGGGATCGAGCAGCAATAACCGGCGTGCGCGGCGCAGGCCCAGGTGGTCACGCCTACCTGCGACGCGTCGTCGCACAGGGCAAGCGTGTCGTTCTGCGTGTACCAGGCGAAGGCGCCGCCGTTCATGCTGCGGCAGAAATAGGCGCCGTCATTGCCGCGCGTGGCGTCGCACGAGGTCATGGCGTCGCAGCAGTCGCTGGCGCAGTTGGCGCCGTTCTCGCCCGGCTCGCAGTCGCCGTTGCCGCAGACGCCGACGGACAGATCGCTGGTCGCCAGATCGGCAGTCGCGGCGTCGGCGGGCGCGAGATCGGCGCCGCCCGCGGGCAACGATGCCGGCGCGGCGCACGCAGCGACGAGCACGAAGGCGGCGGCGGCGGCGCGCATGACCGACCGATAGCGCACGCGGCGCGGCGCCGATAGTTAACCCGGTTAAGCTTTCGCCCCTGCTACCATCGGCGCATGCGGCTGCACCTCGTCGACGGCACCTACGAGCTCTTTCGCGCGCACTTCTCCAAGCGCCCCGATCACGCGACGCCCGAAGGGCAGGACGGAAAGGCGATCCTCGGCCTGGTGCAGTCGCTGCTCGGCCTCACCGCCGATCCGAAAGAGCACGTCACGCACCTGGCGGTCGCGTTCGACAACCCGATCCGATCGTTTCGCAACGAGCTCTTCGCCGGCTACAAGACCGAAGAAGGCGTCGATCCGATCCTGCTCGCGCAGTTCGACGGCGCCGAGACCGCGGTGCGCGCGCTCGGCGTCACCGTGTGGTCGATGGATCGCTGGGAGGCCGACGACGCGCTGGCGACGGCGGCGGCGCGCTTCGCCTCGAGCGTCGATCAGGTTCGCATCCTCACGCCCGACAAGGATCTCGGGCAGTGCATCGTCGGGCGGCGCGTGGTGCAGGTCGATCGCATGCGACAAAAGGAGTACGACGAGGAGGCGCTCGTCGCGGTGCGCGGCGTGCGTCCGGCGAGCATCCCCGATTGGCTCGCGCTCACCGGCGACACGGCGGACGGGGTGCCGGGGCTGGCGGGGTTCGGCGCGAAGAGCGCGGCAGCGGTTCTCGCGAAGTTCGGGCACCTCGAGGCGATCCCCGACGATCCCAAGCTGTGGCCGCCGTCGGTGCGCGGCGCCGAGCGGTTGGCCAAGACGCTCGCCGGCGCGCGCGCGGAGGCCCTTTTGTATCGCGAGCTCACGCGCCTCAAGACCGACGTGCCGCTCGCCGAGTCGTTCGATGATCTGGCGTGGCGCGGCGTGCCGGCGCTTGGGTTCGAGGAGTGGTGCCGCCGGTTCGGCGCGACGCGGCTCATCAAACGAGAATGAGAAAGACAACAGGCGACAGGCGGCTGGCGGCGGGCGGCTGGCGACGGATGCGGCGCGGCGGGGAAGAATCCGAAATTTGAATCGCCGGCCGCCTGCCGCCTGTCGCCTGTTTGCTTCAGTCCGCCCGTTCGTAGGTGGCGTGGCAGGACTGGTGAAACGCGTTGGTGCAGGTCTCCTTGCTGATGCGGCCGACGACGGTGCCGCGGCAGGTGCCGAGCCGGTTGCGCGTGACGAAGCGTCCGTCGGCGCCGATCTCGCCGGTCGTGGGCACGCCGCCGGCGACGCTGAACGATGCGCCCGACTGTTGCACCGAGACCTTCGCTGGCATGGCGCCGGGCAGGCAGTCGGTGTGCGCGAGCCTCCACACGCCGCCGAAGCTGGGCGCGGCCGCGGTCGCTGTCGTGCCGGAAGGCGAGGTCGCCGCCGCGGGCGCGATCGCCGGCGCGACGCTGCCGTCGGCGGGCGGCGCCGAATGATGCGTGGCGAGCGCGATCGCCGCCGCGATCGCGACGACGACGACGCCGCCACCGAGGATCATCCCGCGCTTGCCGCGCACGCCGATGCGCACGAACAGTTCGGACGTGCGCCCGAGGTTCGGCGCCGGCGCCGCGACCACGGGCGCCGCGACCACCGGCGCGGTCGCGGCCTCGGCCACGGTGTCGCCGCAAAACGCCGTCACCAGCGCCTCGACGCGCGCGAACCGCTCCTCGGGATCCTTGGCCAGCGCCTGCAACAGCGCCTCCTCGGCCGCCGGCGGCAGCGACGGCTCGAACGTGCGCGGCCGCGGCGGCGCCCGCGACAGGTGCGCCATCAAGAGCTCGCCGAGCGACTGCCCTTCGAACGGCAGCCGCCCCGTCACCATCTGGTACAAGATGACGCCGAGCGAATAGACGTCGGCGCGCGTGTCGACGCTGCGCCCCTGACACTGCTCGGGCGACATGTAATAGGGCGTGCCCAGGATCGCCCCCGCGCGCGTCTTGACGTCGGTGCCGTCCATCAGCTTGGCGATGCCGAAGTCGAGCACCTTGACGAAGTCGTGATCGTCGTCGTGGCGCACGAGGAAGATGTTGTCGGGCTTGAGATCGCGATGGACGATGCCGCGCGCGTGCGCCGCCGACAGCGCGCGCCCGATGCCACGCGCGATCTTCTGCGCGCGCGAAAGTGGCAGCCGCGTCTCGGCGCCGAGCAGCTCCGCCAGGCTGCGCCCCTCGAGCCACTCCATCACGATGTACGAGCTGCCGTCGTCGAGCTCGCCGAAGTCGAGGACGTCGACGATGTGCGCGTCCTTGATCTCGGCCGCCGCCTTGGCCTCGACGAAGAAGCGCTGCACCAGCTCGGGATCGCGGCTCATCGCCGGCAGCAGCACCTTGACCGCGACCTCCTTGCCGATGCGCGGATGGCGCGCCAGATAGACGGCGCCCATTCCGCCTTCGCCGATCTTGCGCTCGACGACGTAGTTGCCGACGGTGCGGCCCAGCACTCGCTTACGATATCAGATCCATCTCGCGCGCGAGCACCAGCGCCTCGCCGTCGCAAACGAGCGCGCCGGCATCGTCGACGCAGGCGACGCGCAGGTTCACGAGCTGTTTGTCCGGGCGCAGGCGCACGATCTCGACCGACGCGGTCAGCCGCTCGCCGACGCGCGCGCGCCGAAAAAAGCGCAGCGACTGTTTCATCCAATTGGTCCCACGCCCCGGCAGCTGCGTGCCGAGCAGGCACGAGAACAGCCCGCCGACGAGCGCGTTCGGCACCGCTGCGCCGCCGGCCTCGCCCGCCGTGAAGCTGCGCGTGAGCGTCGCGCGCTGCCCGACCGCCAGCTCAGCCATGGGTCACGAACGCGCGCAGCTCGCAGCCGACGCCGCCGTCGGCGACGCGGCGCGCCTCGGCCTCGACGTCGATGCCCCCGTCGGCGACCGCCACGATGCGCGCCGCGATGACGATCTCGTCGCCCGCGAAGATCGGCCCGGGAAAGACGAGCCGCACCTCCTTCTCGACCGCGCCCGGCAAGAGCGTGCCGCACACCAGCTCGCCGACGAGCGCGTAGAGCATCATCCCGTGCGCCAGCGTGCGGCCAAAGCGCGTGCGCGCCGCGAACGCCGCGTCTACGTGGATCGGATTGTCGTCGCCCGTCAGAAGCGCGAAGCGATCGAAATCGTCCTGCGTCACGCGCCGCCGCAGCGCTACATCGGCGTCTCGAACAGGATCCATTTGACGCTCACCACCGCCTGCGGTTTGAAGACATCCTTTTGATCGCCCTTGAAGTAGACGTACGACGTCGTTTCGCCGGGATCGATCGCCGACGGATCGAGCGCGACGCCGACCACCGACATGCCGTTGCCGTGCGCGTAATAGGTGACGGTGCCGTTGCCCGCCCACGGATGGCCGCCGTAGGTGTCCTTCGACGCGTCGGCGTCGTTCTCGTTGGTCACCGGCTGCGTCGAGTCGGCCGCCGGCGCGTTCTGCCCTTCGTACAAGTTCGCGAACTCGGTGTAGACCGGCCCCGACTGAAACAGCGTCCAGTCGTTGCCGACGACGCCGGCGGCGAGCGCGCCTGTCGCCGTGTACCAGGGCCCGTTCGTCTTGTCGCGATGCATCGGATCGGACACGCACGCCGGCGGATCGACGTACGTCGACGTGAAGAACGAGTTCTCGAGCAGCCCCGAGTGCGCCAGCGTATACGAGCCGCCGCAACCGCACGTGCAGGTCGGGCTCGAAGGCAGCGCCTCGCCCGCCGGCGCGCCCGACGGCGTGAACACGTAGAACTTGGCGCCCGCCTGGATCGGCGCGTGATCGATGCGCACCTTGGGCCGATACCAATTCCCCGAGTGAAAGAAGAGGTAATCCCAGGCGCGCGCGAAGTTGCCATCCATGAGCACGAGGTCCTTCGCCGGCGCGCCCGCCTGTTCGTAGATGACCATGAGCGACCACGCCGCGGCGCCCGAGCACGAGTTGTAATTGGTCGTGCCCGCGGGGTTGGTCGTGTTGTTGGTGGCGTCGTTGCCGCTCGGATCGAGCCGCTCGGGCGCGTTGACCGTGACGCTCACCGATCCCGTCGCCGACGCGAGCACGCCGGTGACGTCGAGGCGATTGGCCCACACCGATTCCTTGACGTCGGTCCAGGTGCCAAAGTGCGGCTGATACACGACCGGCGAGAGCTGCGCTTGTGAGCCCACCGTCGACGGATTGGGCGCTAGCCGCGTCGACGAGTCGAACGGGCCGTACTTGGTCGAGCCGATCGAGAAGGTGATGCCGTTGGCCTGGATGTCGGCGAGCGAATCGAGCGTGCCGCCGATGTCGGCCGTGAAGTCGCCGGTAGCGCCGTTGTCGCCCGGCTTCATGAAGATCGCGCCGCCGTACCACAGGAGCGCATACTTGACGGTCGCGCCCGCCGGGATCATCACCGTGCCCGTCGATGACACCGGCGTCGTGCGCGGAAAGCTCGAGCCGCCCGACGCGTCCGAGGCGATGAGCTGCCCGCCGGCGAGCGCCACGCCGTAGCTGCC
>DASXOU010000471.1:0-3427 GCA_036494045.1 Polyangia bacterium
GCGAGGAATCGACATGCCCAAGAACATTCTCATCCGATTGGTTGCATTCGCGGGAGCAGTTGCCGTCAGCGGCTGCCTCGGGAGCGCACCGCAGAGTGGCAGCGGCAGCGGATCGACGGGCTCGGGCTCCTCGGGCGACACCGGTGGTAGCTCGTCGGGCGGCTCGTCCTCGGGCGGCTCGTCGTCATCGGGCGGCTCGTCTGCGAGCGGCTCGGCCGACGGCGGCGCGGCCGCTTCGGGGACCGACCCGGGGCTGGCGGCGCGGCAGATCGACTACGGTCAGGCGCTGCGCACGGCGGCCGTCAAGCTGGTCGGCGCGCTGCCGACGCTCGACGAGCAGGCCGCGGTCACCGACGCTGCGTCGTACTCGGCGCAGATCGACAAGTACCTCGCCGACCCGCGCTTCGCCATTCAGATCAAGTCGTACTTCGGCGACATGATGAAGATGGGCGGCACGCTCGCGGTCACCATCGGCAACACCAAGTCGAACGTCAGCCTCGACACCGCGCCGACGTTCGCGACCGAGCTGGTCATTCAGGATCAGCCGATCATGAACATGTTCACCGCGACCACGAACACCTGCCCGACGCTCTCGGCCGACGGCACGACGTTCACCGACGCGGTCTGCCCGGTGGGCAACGGTCTCAAGACCGCCGGCATCCTCACCGATCCGGGCGCGATGGCGCAGTTCTACTCGAACATGTCGTTCCGGCGCATTCGCTGGATCCAGGAGTCGTTCGACTGCACGCGCATGCCGGCCGAGTACTCGGCCAAGCCGGTCACGATGGGCAACGGCCAGTACACCTCGCCGTGGCCGTTCACGTCGGCCACCGGCGGCACGAGCGCGCTCATCAACTTCCAGGACACGTCGTCGGTCATCTGCATGAACTGCCACTCGACGATGAATCACATGGCGCCGCTGTTCGCCAACTTCGACGCGGGCGGCGTCTACCAGACGACGATCCAGGTGCACACGCCGACGCCGGCCAACCCGATCTCGACGCTGGCCGACTGGCTGCCGGCGGGTGAGCAGTTCTACTGGCGCTTCGGCGGCACCGCCGTCACCGATATCAGCGGCCTCGGCACGCAGATCGCCGCCGACTCGTCGGTGCAGAAGTGCCAGGTGCAGCGCGCGTGGAACTGGGCAATGTCGAAAACGGACATCGTGAACGACCTGGCCGTGGTCCCCGACTCGACGATCACCGACATCATGACGGTGTTCAACTCGGGCGGGATGAAGATGAAGGCCGTGTTCAAGGCCATCTTCACGGCTCCTGACTTCGTGATGTTCTAGGCCATAGGGACGAAGGAGAACGATCATGTTGCGCAAACTGAACATCTCGGTGGTGATCGCCGCCTTCTCCCTGGCCGGCTGCCTCGGTGGCGGCTCGGGCTCGGGAAGTGGCAGCGGCACCGGTACTGGAACCGGCGACGGCACGGGAACCTCGACGCCGGGCGGAAGCCTCGGGCTCTCCGGCGGCGGCACCGCCGGCAGCGGCGACGGGGACACCTTCAACCATGACGGCGACGGCCTCGGGCCCGAGGCCGATCCGTTCGCGGTGCTTCAGCGCATTCAGGAGGAGGGTCCGCCGGAGATCTCGACGCGCATGCACTCCTGCCAGAAGATGAAGTACGCCACCGTCGGCAACGTGCTCACGAACTTCGGCGTGAACATGGCTGCCACGGCGACGACGTCGGCGGGCTTCCTCTACAAGAACGGCTCGCAGGCGATGGGCGCGCCCATCTACGCTTCGCGCACGGCCGAGGCGATCGCGCTCTCGACCGCGGGCGCCACCAAGCTCTTCGACATCTTCGTGCAGGCGTCGCCCGAGATCGTGACCGCGCTGCCGACCAAGGCCATGAAGGGCGGCGCCGCGATCGCGCTCTATGACTCGAGCGGCAAGGTGACGGCGGACGCCATCGCCTGGCTGCAGGGCGCGCCCGCGACGCAGGCGCAGATGGACCTGTACAACAACGTGAAGACGTCGGCGTCAACGCCGGCGATCGGCGAAACCTTGGCGGTTGCGTCGCTGCTCGCAGCGGCGCACACCTGCGAATAACCAGAGGCGAAGGAGATACACCATGGCAACGCGACGTCGATACATTGATATCCCGGACCACGCGCGCCGGGACTTCATCAAGTGGACGATCGGCCTCGGCGCTGCGCTCGGCCTGCGCCCCTGGAAAGTCTTCGAAGTCCAGGAGAGCGTCGTCGGGCCCGCGCTCGCCGACTCGGCCTCGTGCGCAGCGTCGAACCGCTTCGTCGGGTTCGTGCACGGCAACGGCGCCAACTCGTGGAACACGCTGATGTGGCCGTACACCGGTCAGATCACGAAGGCGGGTGCCGCGCACTACGACATCGGCAACGGCGTGCCGCAGGCGATGACCGGCCCCGGCGACCATCCGATGTTGCTGTGCAAGGACGCGCCGAAGCTCGCGGGCAAGCCGATCACCGGCATCATCTGCGGGTCGAACGACACGCACAACATCGTCAACCTCAACAACGTCAACGTCGTCGCGGCGGGCGTGTCGATGACGGCGGCGGCGGCGGCGGTGCAGACCGTCTCGCCGACGCTGGTTCCGGCCATCACGGTGAGCCAGGTCGGGTTCGGCGCAGCGCCGGGCTCGCCGGCGCCGGCGTCGGTGCCGAACGCGGCCGGCATGGTGGGCCTCTTCAACGCGGCGTCGTCGCTCGCGGGCGGCGCCCTGGCGAACGCGTCGGACGCGGCGCTCTTCGAGGCGTACTACAAAGCCAACCTGTCGCTGCATGCGGCGGCGGCGCGGCCGACGATGACCGCGGGCCTGCTCACCGGCAAGGTGGCGGCGAACCTGCTCGGCAAGAACCTGGCGTCGCAGCTCACGCCGACGGCGGCGGATCTGGCGCGCTACGGCATCACGACGGGCACGGCGGCCAAGCTGTCGTCGATCGGCAACACGCTGATCACGACCGCCAAGGCCTTCGCGCTCAACCTGACCTCGCACGTGATGATGACCTGCTTCCTCGACGATCCGCACGGTGCCTTCGCCGACGTGCCCACCACGATGGCGACGGTGCAGGCGTACTCGAAGATGCTCGACGCCTTCATGACCGACTGCATGGCGGTCGCGGATCCGATGTGCGCGGGCCGCAAGATCGGCGACAACCTGGTCATGGCGTGGTTCGGCGACACGCACAAGGACCCGATGACTCCGCAGGCGTGGCCGGACGGCACCCCGAGCGGCATCAACGCGATGTGGGTCATGGGCAACGGCCTCATCAAGGCCGGTTGGTTCGGCGATGTCGACGCCACTGGCGCCGTCAGCACGTGGAATCCGGGCACGGGCGCGAACACTCCCGTCGCCACCGGCATGTCGTCGACGGCGCTGGCGAATCCGGCCAACGCGGCGGTGCTCTTCGCCGTCGCCAAGGGCGATAACCGGCGCGTCT
>DASXOU010000472.1:0-3360 GCA_036494045.1 Polyangia bacterium
CGCTCTTCGTCTCTTCGGTGCCGGCCGCTTCGGTGCTGTCGACCGTCAACTGGGCGCTGTCCGCTTCTTGGGGCGGCATCGGCTTCTCGAACGGCAGCTGCTCGAGCGCCGCCGGTACCTCGCGCTCCTTGGGCTTGTCGCGCTGCGTGCGCCGCTTCTGCTTCTGGAACAGGCCGAGGAGCGCTTTACGCAACGTCGGCGAGTCGAGATCGCGCGCGATGTTGCCGCCGAAGCAGAGCGAGATCGATCCGCGCTCCTCCGACACCACGACGACGACCGCGTCGGTCTCTTCGGTCACGCCGATGGCGGCGCGATGGCGCGTGCCGAGCGCCTTGTCGAGGCGCGCGTTGGCCGACAGCGGCAAGACTGCGCCCGCCTGCGCGATGCGCAGGTTCTTGATGATCACCGCGCCGTCGTGCAGCTTGTTCTCCGAGTCGGGCAAGAACAGCGAGACCAGGAGCTCCTCGGACACCTTCGAGTCCATCTCGACGCCCGGCTCGTTCAAGTAGTCGACGAGGTCGGCGTCGCGCTCGAGCACGATGAGCGCGCCCACGCGCGAGGTCGCCAGCCGCTCGGTGGCCTTGATGACCTCCTCGAACACGAAGGTCTGCTCGTACGGCCGCGCGTAGATGAACAGGTTCTGCCCGACGCGCATGAGCCCGCGTCGGATGTCGTGCTGGAAGATGACGATGAAAAAGATGATCGAGTAGTTGATGAGGTTGTCGAGCAGCCACGACAGCGTCGTCAGCTCGAGCAGCTTGGCGGCGAAGAAGCCGGCGCCGACGAGCACGATGCCGATGAGCATCTGCGCCGCGCGCGTGCCCTTGATGAGGAGCAGCGTGCGGTAGATGACGTAGTAGACGATGAGGATGTCGCACGCCGCGATGAGCGACTCGCGCACCGTCAGGCTGTGAAACAGCGAGACCAGCGTCCTCATCGAGCCACCCTGGGCGCCGCCGCCTTGCGCGCGCGCGCGATCGCGTCGGCGACGGCGATGGCGTCCTTCTGCGCGGCGACGTCGTGCACGCGCACGACCGCCGCGCCGCCCAGCACCGCCGCCGTGTCGGCCGCCGCCGTCGCCAGCTCGCGCTCGTCGACGCCGCGCCCGGTGAGCGCGCCGAGGACCGATTTCCGCGACGCGCCGACCACGATCGGGCAGCCCAGCGTCGCCAGCTCGCCGAGCCGCGCCAGGATCGCCAGGTTGTGCGTGCCCGACTTGGCGAACCCGAGCCCGGGATCGACGAGGATGCGCCCCGCCGCCACCCCCGCGCGCACGGCCGCGTCGATGCGCTCGCCGAGCTCACGCTTGACGTCGTCGACCACGTCCATATAACGCGCCTGCGTCTGCATCTGTGCCGGCGTTCCGCGCAAGTGCCCGACGATCAGGTAGGCGCCGTGCTGCGCGACCACGCGCACGAGCTCGGGGTCGAGCGTGCCGCCCGAGACGTCGTTCACGATCTCCGCGCCGGCGTCGAGCGCCGCCGCCGCCACCGCCGCTTTGTAGGTGTCGACGCTGACGGTGACCGCGCCGGCGAGCGCGCGCACCACCGGCAAGACGCGCGCGGCCTCCTCCTTGACCGGCACGACGCCGGCGCCCGGCCGCGTCGACTCGCCGCCCACGTCGACGATGTCGGCCCCGTCGGCGACGAGCTTGCCGCCGTGCGCGATCGCCCCCGCGGTGTCGGCGAATGCGCCGCCGTCGGAGAACGAATCGGGCGTCACGTTGACCACGCCCATGACGATCGTTCGCGACAAGTCGAACGTCGCCCGACGAAACGTCAGCGTGGCCACCACATGCGCCATCCCGCCTACAGAATAGCGCGCGAGCTTACGAGACGGCTACGCTTTTTCGGGCTCGTCCTTCAGAACCGGCGGGCGGGCGAAGATCGACGGCCGCTTCTCCTTGGCCGCCTCGACGATCGGCCGCGGCGGAGCCGGCGGCGGGCGCCGCTCGATCCTGCCGCCACCGAGCACGGTGTCGATGTCATCCCCGTCGATGGTCTCGAACTCGAGGAGGGCCTCGGCGATCTTCTTCAGGTGCTCGACGTTGTCGCGCAGCGTCTTGTTGGCCGTCTCGTAGCCGTCCATCACGATGCGCTTGACCTCGGCGTCGATGGCGCGCGCCGTGTCTTCCGAGTAGTTGGCCTGGTGCCCCATGTCGCGGCCGAGGAACGGCTGCTCCTCTTTGTGGCCGAACGTAATCGGTCCCATCTTCTCGGACATGCCCCACTCGCAGACCATCTTGCGGGCCAGGTCGGTCGCCTTCTCGATATCGTTGCCGGCGCCGGTGGTCATCTGCCCGAACACGATCTCCTCGGCGATGCGGCCGCCGAGGCAAATGGCGATGCGGTTCTCTGCCCAATCCTTCGAGTAGCTGAGGCGGTCTTCGGCCGGCAGCTGCTGCGTGACGCCGAGCGCCGGACCGCGCGGAATGATCGTGACCTTGTGCACCGGATCCGAGCCGGGCAACAGCTTGGCGACGAGCGCGTGACCGGCCTCGTGATAGGCGGTCGTGCGCTTCTCGCGCTCCGAGATGACCATGGACTTGCGCTCCGGGCCCATGAGGACCTTGTCCTTGGCCTCCTCGAAGTCGCGCATGTCGACCTTGTCTTTGTCCTTGCGCGCGGCGAGCAGCGCCGCCTCGTTGACCAGCGACTCGAGGTCGGCGCCCGAGAAGCCGGGCGTGCCCTTGGCGATGGTCGACAGGTCCACTTCCGTCGACACCGGCACGCGCTTGGCGTGCACGCGCAGGATGCCTTCGCGCCCCTTGACGTCCGGCCGCGGCACCACGATGCGGCGATCGAAGCGCCCCGGGCGCAGCAGCGCCGGATCGAGCACGTCGGGCCGGTTGGTCGCCGCGATGAGGATGACGCCTTCGTTCGACTCGAAGCCGTCCATCTCGACGAGCAGCTGGTTCAAGGTCTGCTCGCGCTCGTCGTGGCCGCCGCCGAGGCCGGCGCCGCGATGGCGCCCGACCGCGTCGATTTCGTCGATGAAGATGATGCAGGGCGCGTTCTTCTTGCCCTGCTCGAAGAGGTCGCGCACGCGCGAGGCGCCGACGCCGACGAACATCTCGACGAAGTCCGAGCCCGAGATCGAGAAGAACGGCACGCCCGCCTCGCCGGCGATGGCGCGCGCCAGGAGCGTCTTGCCCGTGCCCGGCGGGCCCATCATGAGGACGCCCTTGGGAATGCGGCCGCCGAGCTTGGTGAACTTTTTCGGATCCTTCAGGAACGCGATGATCTCTTCGACTTCGTCCTTGGCTTCCTCGACGCCGGCGACGTCGGCGAAGGTCACCTTGTTCTGGTGCTCGCCGAGGAGCTTGGCCTTGGACTTGCCGAACGACATCGCCTTGCCGCC
>DASXOU010000473.1:0-5875 GCA_036494045.1 Polyangia bacterium
CTACCAGGACGACGACGGCTGCCCGGATCCGGACAACGACATGGACGGCATCCCGGACAAGGAGGACCTCTGCCCGAACGATCCGGAGGATAAGGACGGCTTCGAAGATCAGGACGGCTGCCCCGATCCGGACAACGACAAGGATCGCATCCTCGACAAGGACGACAAGTGCCCGAACGAGCCGGAGACCTACAACGGCTTCGAGGATGAGGACGGCTGCCCCGACAAGGGCCGCGTCATCTTGCGCAAGGGCAAGCTCGAGATCCTCGACAAGATCTACTTCGAGACGGCCAAGGCGATCATCAAGCCGATCTCGTTCCCGATCTTGGACGCGGTGGCGGCGACGTTGAAGGGCAACCCGCAGATCCTGCTCATCGAGATCCAGGGCCACGCCGACGAGCGCGGCGCCGACGACTACAACATGCGGCTGACCGAGGATCGCGCGGCGGCGGTCAAGACCTACTTGATCGACCATGGGGTCGAAGCCGATCGATTACAGTCGCACGGCTACGGCGAGACCAAACCGGTGTGCCCGCAGCACAACGAGGCCTGTTGGTCGAAGAACCGGCGCGTCGAGTTCGTGATCCTGCGGCGTACCGACAGCGGTCCGCCGGGCGAATGATCCGCGCGCTGGCCGTCGTCGCGATCGTCGCGGCGCTGGCGACGACGGCGACGGCGCACGGCGAGCCCGAGCGCGGCTACACGATCTACACGCCGAAGTCGATGGCGAAGCCGGCGCCGGCGATCGTGGCGCTCCATTGTTTCACCTGCTCGCCGGGCGCGATCGTGGAGATGTTCCAGCTGCGTCAGGTCGCGGATGCGCACGGCGCGATGCTGGTGATGCCGCTCGGCCGCGTGAACTCCGACGGCATTCCCTACTGGGACGCGACCGACGCCTGCTGCAACTTCGAGCACGCTCCCGGCGACGACGTCGCCTTCATCGACCACGTGCTCGATGCGGCGATCGCGCGCGGCGCCGATCCGAAGCGCATCTACCTCGTCGGCATGTCCAACGGCGGCTTCTTCGCGCATCGGCTCGCCTGCGATCGCGCGCCGCGGATCGCGGCCATCGTCGACGACGCCGGCTCGGGCTGGGATGACGCGAGCCGCTGCAAGGCGACGCAGCCGGTGTCGGTGCTCGAGATCCGCGGCGACGCCGATGAGGCAGTGCCGTACGACGGCGGCATGACCCGCAGCCATCTGCCGAAGTCGGGCAAGATGGTCGCAGCGCGCACCGACGTCGCGCGCTGGGCCGAGCGCGACCACTGCACGCCGGCGCCCGAGACGGCGGGCAACATCGACTTCGACAGCGCCATCGCCGGCGCCGAGACCGCCGTCGAGCGCTGGAGCTGTCCGCACAATGCCGTCGAGCTGTGGACGGTCCACGGCGGCAGGCACATGCCGGATACCAATGCCGACGTCGGCGAGCGCATCTGGAAGTGGCTCGCCGCGCAGCACAAGTAGCGGCGCGGGTCGCTCAGCCCATCGGCGTGCACAATTCGACGAGGGTGCCGTCGCAGTCGCGCACGTAGGCGACCGTCTGGCCCCACGGCTTCTTCGTCGGCGGCAGCACCTTGTGCGCGCCCGCCTTCACCGCGCGCTCGAGCGCGGCGGCGACGTCGTCGGTCGTCAGCGCGACCTCGAACGGCGGCGGCGCCTCATCGTTCTGCGGCGCGCGGAAGCCGCCCGGGATGTTGTCGCGCACGTACGAGCCGGCGACGAACGACAGCGTGTGCTCGCCGGTCTCCATCTCGCGGTACATCGGGCTGTCGTCCATCGACCGCTGCTTGACGCCGAACGCGCGCTCCCAGAATTCGGCGCTGCGCTTGGGATCGGCGACGTAGATGATCGTGTATCCGAGCTTCATGGCATCCTCCCCGTGCGAATGTGGTCGAAGAAGTCGGCGAGCGTGCGGCCCGCTTCGTCTTCGAACGTTTGCGTCGTCAGCTCCAGCTTCTGCACGCGGTCGAGGCGGAAGCCGCGGAATCCTTGCCGCAGCTCGCACCACGCCGCCACCGTCCACGTCGAGCCCCAGAAGAAGAGGCCGAGCGGGCGCACCATGCGTTCGGTCGCCGCCTGCACGCGATCGACGTAGCTCATGCGCGCCTTCTTGTGCTCGCGGATCGCGCGCCGCAGCGTCGACAGCTCGCGCGTGCGCTCCGCCGGCACGTGAAAGCCGGGCGCGAACAAGGGCGCCTTGCCGACGCGATCTTGCAAGCGCTCGGGCACGACCGCTTCGACCTTTTGCACCACCGCGCGCGCCGCTTGCGCCAGCGCCTCGTCGCCCCAGCTCTCGACGACGCGCACGCCGAGCACGAGCGCCTCGAGCTCGTCCTCGGTGAACATGAGCGGCGGCAGGTCGAAGCCGCGCTCGAGCGCGTAGCCGACGCCGGCCTCGCCGCGGATGGGCACGCCCGAGCCCACCAGGTCGGCGACGTCGCGGTAGACCGTGCGCTCCGAGACCTCGAGCTCGCCGGCGAGCTGCCGGGCCGTCGTCAGCTTGCGGCGGCGGAGAAGCTGGACGATGCGGAAGAGGCGGTCGGCGCGACGCATCGTGTCTCCTCATGCACCCGATCGAGCCAGGCGCTCAAGCGTTTTCGCCGCGCCACCGACTCGGCCTGCGGTGCGGTCAGCGGCGTGCGCAGGCTGTGCAGCTGCGCGAACAGCCCGAGGTCGCCGACCGAGAGCGCGCGGCCGCACCAGAAGCCGCTCGACGGCGCGCGCGCGTCCAGTTGATCGAGGAGCGCCTCGAGGCGCGCCCAGCAGCGATCCATGCCGGCGCGGGTGACGTCGCGCGCGTGCAGGCCGGCGATGACGCGCTTGCGAATCTTGGGCACGATGAGCGCGCGCACGAAGCCGGGCGCTTTGGCGAAATAGGCGGCGCGCGTAGCCGGCCAGTTGCGATCGTCGGCCCAGCGCGCAGCGACGAGAAAACCGTTGAGCGACGTGTCGCCGAGCTCCTCCCACAGCCAGGCGTCGCCGTCGCTGGCGAGGGCGCCGGGCGCGAGCGCGACGATGCGGCGCAGGATCTCGGTCGAGTCGCGCACCGGCTCGCCGTCGACCAGCAGCACCGGCACCTGGCCGGTCGGGTTGTGCCGCTTGTGCGCGTCGGGGCGGTCGGCGAGGCGGCGCTCGTAGCCGAGGCCGGCGACCTCGAGCGCGCGGTGCACCTTGATGCAGAAGGGCGAGAAGCTCTCGTGCGCCGGAAGCTTGGCGTCCTCGAGCTCGCATAGGATCAGCGTTTTGTTTTCCATGCGAGAGAAGCTAACGCCCCCCTCCTGACAACCTACTGTCAGTACAGATCGGGCGACAGCGAAAAATGTGTTACTGACCGCCCATGAGACTTCGGCTGCTGCTGCCCGCGCTCATGGCGCCGCTCGTCGGCTGCACCGGCTATTTGTCGACGGCCTCGGCGGTGCGCGCGCAGTTCGTTCACGACGCCACTTGCCCGTCGGGCCGCGTGACGGTCGCGCACGCGGGCCCGAAGACTCCGCCGCCCGAGGTCGCCGCCGATCCGGGACGCCTGGCGCTGTGGAACGACGAAGCCAAGAAGTCCCCCGACTACGTCGCCAGCGGCTGCGGACAGGAGCGCCGCTACGCCTGCGTTGCGTACGGCGACTATCCATACCACTACACCTGCACGCCGCAGTGAATCAGCGCTTCTGGAAGGCGAACCAGCTGTTCTTGCCGTCGCGCTTGACGAGGATGCGCAGCATGTCGCCGTGGGCGACGGTGCGGACCGACTTGGCGTAGTCGTCGAGCGTACCGATCGGCGTGTCGCCGACGCGGATGATGATGTCGCCGCGCTCGAGCCCCGACTCCGTGGCCGGGCTCTCCGGCTCGACCGACATCACCACCACGCCGCGCAGCTGCGGATTGCCGAGCTCGCGCGCGATGCCCGGCGAAATCTCCGACACGGTCATGCCGAGCGGCGACTTGTGGCCCGGCGGCAGCTTCGGCGGCGGCGGCGGCGTGGGCTCCTCCGGCGCCGCTTGCAGCGTGACCTCCATCCTGCTGATCGCGCCCTTGTGGTTCACCGTCATCGGCACGCGCTTGCCCGACGGCGTCGTCGCCACCAGCCACATGAGATCGTCGGCGCGCTTGATCGAGTGGCCGTCGAAGTCGACGATGACGTCGCCGGCGAGCAGGCCGGCCTTGGCCGCCGGCGAGTCGACCACCACGTCGCTGACCAGCGCGCCGCGGCGCTCCTTGAGCCCGAACGCCTTCATCAGGTTGATCGTCACCGACTGCGGATAGACGCCCATCCAGCTGCGCGGCGCCTTGCCGAACTTCTGCAGCATCGGCGCGATCACCTTCGCCATATTAATAGGTATCGCGAAGCCGATGCCCTGCGCCTGCGCGTTCATCGCGGTGTTGATGCCGATGACCTCGCCGCGCGTGTTGATGAGCGGGCCGCCGGAATTTCCGGGGTTGATGGACGCGTCGGTCTGGATGAAGTCGTAGTAGCCCGTCTGCGAGCCGCCCGGGCGCACGTCGCGCCGCCCTTTGGCGCTGATGATGCCGGCGGTGACGGTGTGGTCGAGGCCGAACGGGTTGCCGACGGCCATGACCCACTCGCCGATCTGCACGTCGTCGGAGTTGCCGAGCGGCGCGACGGCGAGATCGCTGCCGGCGTCGACCTTGAGGAGCGCGATGTCGGTGTGCTCGTCGCGGCCGATGAGTCGCGCCGAGAGCTCGCGCTCGTCCGAGAGGCGGACGCGGATGTCGTCGGCGCCTTCGATGACGTGCGCGTTGGTCAGGATGTAGCCGCTCTTGTGGATGACGAAGCCGGTGCCCTGGCCGCGGCCGATGCCGTGCGGCCGCTCGCCGCCGGAGCCGGGGCGCTCGTCGCCGATGTCGCCGTTCTGGATGGCGACGACGTTGACGATCGCCGGGCCGAGGATGCGCGAGAGGCGCACGAACGATTGGACGTTGATGGGCGCGTTCTGCGGCAGCGCCGCCTTCGACGCGCCTTCGGTCCACAGCGGCTCTTCGGCCCGCGCAAAGGCGGCGGCGCCACACAGGATCACGAAGACGACGACACTACGCATCGAACGATTGTGCCACCCCGTCACTGCGACGGCAAAGGGACCTTTACGTGGCGCGCCATGTCGGGTGGGTGCAGCTCGGCTTCGACCTTGTGCGCGACCTTCTCGGCTTCGGCTTTGGTGCCGTCGGCGAGGTCCTGCGCCTCTTGCGTGGCGAAGATGGCGTGCAGGTGGCCCCACAACGTGCGTTTGCCGAGCGGGACGGTGACCGCGAACCAGATGAACGCGGCCAACATCACCATCGAGATGCAGAAGCGGATGAGGCCGGTCAGCAAAGCTCGAACTCCTTGCAGAAGTCGAGATCGAGGGCGGGCGGCGGCGTTTGGCGATGGGCCTCGTTGGGCCACTCGTGGCGGCAGCGCCCGCTCGGCGCGTCGAAGTGCGCGCAGTCCTCGCAGCCGAAGCGCAGCGCGAAGCGGTGGCGCTCGTCGTCGAACTGGCGGTCCATCGACAGGGGCAGCCGCACCTAGGGGCTAGCATGGTGCGGCCGGAGCGCGCCGTCAATGTGCTAGGCTGCGCGCCACATGGAGCGGGTCGACCACCTGGTGCGCGCCATCGATCGCGAGCGGCACGTCCGCGTGTGCGCCGCCATGACCACGGCGCTCGTCGCCGATGCGGCGCGCCGGCATGCGGCGACGCCGATGGTGGCGCGCGCGGTCGGTCGGGCGCTCACCGCCGGCGTGATGCTGGCGACGCTGACCAAGGGCGACGAGCGCGTGACCGTGCAGCTCATCGGCGACGGGCCGATCGGCTCGATCACCGTCGACGCCAGCGGCAACGGCGACGTGCGCGGCTATGCGCTCCATCCCGAAGCCGGCGCCGAGCTC
>DASXOU010000474.1:0-2165 GCA_036494045.1 Polyangia bacterium
GATCGCCGAGTGGCACGCGCGCCACAAGCTCTCGGGCTGAGCGAGCCTCCCGCCGCCGCCGGACGGGCGCATGGGAACGTCGGTT
Organism: Polyangia bacterium; assembly: GCA_036494045.1. Classification (GTDB taxonomy): domain Bacteria; phylum Myxococcota_A; class Polyangia; order Palsa-1104; family Palsa-1104; genus JAQBQH01. The sequence goes on from DASXOU010000474.1 coordinate 86, forward strand.
GCACCGTCGACGAACCGACAGCCAACAGGGAGGGAACCATGCGCATCATGCTCATCGCATCGCTGTTCGTGCTCGGCGGCGGCGCCGTCGCCCGCGCCGAGACCAGGCCCGAGGTCGCGTGCGGACCGGTCAAGGTGCACTTCGCGCTCGACTCCGATCAACTCTACGACTCGGAGAAGCCGCTGCTCGACGTCACCGCCCGCTGCCTCGGCGACAACGTGCGACAGCACGTGACCATCGTCGGCAACACCGACGAGCGCGGCGCGACCGCGTACAACCAGGATCTCGGCCAGCGGCGCGCGCGGACGGTCGCCGATTATCTCGAGCAAAGGGGTGCGACCCCGGCGCAGGTCGAAGCCGTCGTCAGCCACGGCGAGGACAGCCCGATCTGCGCCGAGAGCACCCTGAAGTGCTGGCAGCAGAATCGTCGCACCGCAGTGCGCGAGAGCTGCCACATGTGACGTCAGAAGACGTAGCCGACGTGCGCCTGCGCCACCCATTGATGGATGTTGCTGTTGTTCATCACCGTGAGACCGTTGTCGGGGATGAGGCGGTAGGTGCCGCGCAGGTCGACGGTGGTGTGCTTGCCGAGATACGCCGAGAAGCCGGCGCCGGCGGGGATGGTCACCTGATTGTCGCTCTCGTTGAGCGGGCCGGCGAACGACTCCGACGACGTGCGCACCAGCGCCATGTGGTTGTAACCGACGCCGCCGAAGAGGTAAGGCGTCACCACCGTCGGTAGCTGCAAGCGCAGGTCACCATCGACGCCCTGCGAGTCGAGCCGTCCGTGGATGCCGCTGACGGTGTCGATGTTGTTCTCGGCGCCCACGTAGGCGGCCTCGAGCGCCAACACCGAGCGCGCGCCGAAGGTGACGCGCGCGTCCCAGCCGGCGCCGACGTCGAGTGTCGCGTTGAGCGCCGAGCCGAAGTAGTTCGCCGGGCCGGCGCCGGTGGTGAGCGCGACTTCTTGGGGCGCGAAGACGACATTGTGATGATGCTTGCGCGGCGGCGGCGCCTCCTCGGCGAAGGGCGGCGGCGGTGGCGTCGGCGCGACCGCCTGCTCGCCCGACGGGCACGGCGGCAGCTTCTCTGCCGGCGGCTGCTCGTCGCTGGCGGGCGGGCTCGCCGGCGGCGGCGTGGTGTCTTCAGGCGCCTCTTGCGCCGCGGCCAGCATGGTGAAGCCGAACAGCGCCGTGAGCGCGGCGCTCGTCTGAACGACGCGCGTGAGTACTCGGCAAGTCATGCGTCTACCTCTCGCTCGCACTGGCGAGCCTGCCCTCCGACGGTGCAGGGCGCGCGCCAGCACGGCGAGCGAGCTAGGGGCCGTCCCGCAGCGCTACGGCGCCGACGGGAGCAGATCGGCGATCTCGGCGACGGTGCGGCGCGCGTCGGCGCCGGCGGCGAGCGTCAGCTTCTTGTCCTTCTCGACGACGAGACCACGCTCCTTGAAGTACGCCACCGCGTTTGCGTAGTTCGCGCGCACGCACGCTTCGCGCCGGCGCACTTCGCCGGTGAAGAACATCTTCTCGCCGAGATCGTGGATTCGCCGTACCAGATCTTTGTCGCTCGTCGGTGACGTCAGCGTCTCGAGGCTGCGCGCGGCGATCAGGTACGACTCGACGAAGTCGGTCACCTGGCCGGCGAGGAGGCCGAGCTTGGGCAGCGCGCCCGGCGCCGGATGCACGCCGTGCGTGGCGGCGGCGGCGAGCCCGGCCGCTTTGAGCCCGGCCAGCGTCTGATCGAAGATGGCCTCGAACGTCTCGCCGACGCGATAGCTGAACTCGAGCTTCAGAAGGCGCGAGGCGCGCAGCGTGCGCTGGCGCAGATCGTCGACGCCGACGAGGCCATGCTTGGAGGCGCCGAGCAGCGCCAACGCCACCAGGCCGTCGGCGACGTAGAGATGGATCGCATTGTTGCGGTAGTAGGCGAGGCGCGGGCGCCGCTCTTCGGGCACCGTGTAGATCTCGTCGAGCGGGCGGCCGCTCTTGATGTCGAAGGCGCCCGAGGCGCCGCCGGCGCGCACCTCGAGATCGCCGTCGCGCGCGAGCAGCTCGATGGCGCGATCGAGCGCCTCGACGTC
>DASXOU010000475.1:0-12856 GCA_036494045.1 Polyangia bacterium
CGACCGGGTACCGGACGGCGACTTCGTGCTCTAGGAAATTACTTCGTCCCGTCGCCCATGATGACCGCGGGGACGGTGCGGGCGAGGATCTTGAAATCGAGCGCGAGCGACCAGGAATCGATATAGGCCAAATCGAGGCGCATCCATTCTTCGAACTTGATGCGGCTGCGGCCGCTCACTTGCCATAGGCACGTGAGGCCTGGCTTCATGCTGAGACGACGACGCTGCCACGCGGCGTATTTGACGACTTCGCTCGGAATCGGCGGTCTCGGACCAACGAGGCTCATGTGACCACGCAGAACGTTGAAGAGCTGCGGCAGCTCGTCGATGCTCGTGCGGCGGATGAGCCGGCCGAGCGGCGTGACCCGGGGATCGCGCGCGATCTTGAAGACGGGGCCGTCTTGTTCGTTGAGGCTGACGAGGCCGTCGCGAAGGTCTTCGGCGTTGGTGACCATCGAGCGGAACTTGAGCATCGAGAAGGTCTTGCCGTGGAGCCCGCAGCGCGCCTGCGTGAAGAAGATGGGGCCCTTCGACGTGAGCTTGATGGCGATGGCGACGGGAAGCATCACCAGCGGGCCAACGATGAGGAGCATCACGGCGGCGCCGATGAAGTCGAGCGCCCGCTTACAGAGGAGGTGCCAATCGCGATCGGGCTTCGACGCGAAGACGAGCACCGGGCGATGGTTGAATTGGTCGAAGGAGAGTTTCGCGATCGAGGGCTTGATGAAATCCGCCATGACCCAGACGTCGACGCCCTCGGTTTCGCAGAGCGCGATGACCTGGCCGATGCGCTCGAACGAGAACTTGCCGGTCGTGAGCATGACGCACTCGACGTGATGCGCGTGCAGCGCATCGATGAGCTCTTCGTCGGTGTACTGCTGGAGGTCGAGCGCGGCGGCAACCAGCACACCCCACTCGGGATGCGACGCGACTTGCTGCGCGATGTCCTGGTTCTGCTGACGAGAACCGAGCAGTGCGACAATTCGCCGCTGATCGTCGCGAATGCCGGCACGATGATACAGGTATCGACGCGAGAGAACGTGCTCGACGACAACGAAGGTGCTTGCGAAGATTGCCCAGAGTGCCAACCAGACGCGGCTGAGCGACACGACCTCTTCTTTGGAGAGGTAGGCGAGCGCGATCATGACGAGGATCGAGAGCGTGACTCCCTTCGCGACGATCCAGACGAGCCTCCAAACGGTTTGGTTGACGCGCTTGTAGAGGCCGGATTGGGCGAACAGGTACATCGAGACGGGCATGACGACGAGATAGCTCCAGGTGTAACGGCCGAAGGCCGGGAGCTCGCGGAGGTTCGGAAGCCAGCGACGGACCTGGTAGGCGAGGAGCATCGCGGCGGCGATGAGGACCGCGTCGATGAGCTGATGGAGTTGGACGCGGAAACGGTGGGCGCGGCCGAAGGGGCTGAAGCCCTCGGGCGGAACTGAAAGCTCGGCGGCCCTCGCCGTGGCCGCCCCCCCTCGATACTGTCCAGTCCGCACGCGGACGTATTATTACGCCTGATACGAATGTGGCGTCAACGACAATTTCATCAAATTCAACGCGGCGAGTTACTGTTTTTCACCTATAGATCTAGCCCTATAGCGAAGTGTAGTGAAATCTGACTTACACTTGGACGGGACGAGACTCTGCGAATGCCGCGACGCGTCCTCTAGCGAGCTTTCGCGAATCATGTTGGCGACTAGCGGGGAGTCCAGGTGAGATCGAGCTCGATGCCGCCGTTGTCGCGGTGGGCGCCGGGGGTGAACTCGAAGGTGTCGACGTGCTCGTAGAGGAGACGTGCGTCGGCGCGCAGATCGGGGCGCAGCATCGCCTCGGCGCGCAGGCCGAGACGGAAGCGGGTTTCTTCGTTGCCGTAGGCGGTGCGATAGATCGGGCCGTAGTCGACGAAGTGGTATGCGTCGTCGGAACGGCGGACGAATTCGATCCACGGCCAGAGGCGCACGCGTTTGACGTCGACGCGCGCCGAGCCGTAGAGCGACCAGCTGTCGGGGCCGAGCGGCGTGCCGAGGGTGAAGCCGGCGTTGGTCATTCCCGACGTCCAGGTGCTGTGCGTTTGCGAGCGGACGCCGATGTGTTGGAATTCGACGACGGCGCCGTATTTGCCGGACTTGCCGATCGACGGGATATCGATGCCGGCGAGGTGGTCGCCGTCGTAGAGCCAGGCGTCGACGATCTCCTTGCGTAGATCTTCGAAGGCGAGCTCGTAATAGAAACGGGCGCCGAGGAAGTATTTGAGCGTGTAGGTTCCGTCGAAGGAGATGCGGCGGTTCGAATAGTCGCCGCCGACGTAGCCGCCGTTCGAGACCAGGCCCTTGCGCGTGAAGTGCTCTTCGATCGCTTCCCAGAAGTCGAGGTGCGGGGCGCCGTCGCCGTTGAACTCGAGGAGGTGCGTGGCGCCGAGCTCGAATTGATCGAAGAGGTCGAGCTGGGCGCGGAGGATCGTCAGCTTCGCGTTGTGGAACGTCTGCGGATCGCGGAGCCAGGCGACGGCGCCGAGGAGCGAGACGGCGACGGGGATGCGGGGGATTTTGATTGGGTGTGAAGTGGATATGCGGACCATGTCGAGGGGTGCGGCGTTTTGGCTCACCATCATTTGCGCGCGCGCGCCGGGGCCGAGGACGAGGATGTCGCGGCCGCCTTCGACGGCGACGGGGCCGAGCTCGACGTTGGCGTAGCCGCGCTCGAGCTGCGGGCCGGTTTGATAGTTCGCGCTGCCGACGGGGAGCAGCACGCGGGTGAAGGCGGAGACCCAGCGGCCGTAGCCGGCGGAGGAGTCGAGCTCGCTGACGAGGCCGACGCCGGTGCCGCAGGGGCGGCCTTCGTTGTACTCGCAGCTCACGGAGACGCTGCCGAGCATTTGCTCGGGGCGATTGGGCGTCGAGTATGGGGCGGCGTCGTCGGAGAAGGCGTCGAAGCGGGCGATGGCACGCTGGAACGGGCGGAACCAGAAGCGGCGCAGCGCGGGCGGCAGGAGTGGATCGTCGGGCGCGACGCCGGCGGCGAGGAGCAGATCGCGGACGCGCGCTTCGGTGAGTGGACGCAGGCCGCCGGTGTAGAGGTGGATGCGGCCGCGCGCGACTGCTTCGTCGAGCGCGAGGTAGGCCGGATCGTCGGTCGGTAGGTTCGGCGACGCGGCCGCGGACGCGGAGGTCAGGACGACGAGCGTGAGGGCGAGCGAGCGGTGTCCGCGCGACGGCAACGAAGGGTCCTTGGCGGCAACAGAGTACACGAGAACGTGGGGCCGCGATCAGCGCGCTGGTTTCGGCTTCGCTGGTTTCGGCTTCGCTGATTTTGGCTTCGCTGGTTTCGGCTTGGTGGGTTTGGGCGGGAGGCGCGCGGCGGCGGTGAAGGCGCGGGAGAGCCAGCGGCGCAGGGAGTTGGGGTCGTGCATCAGGCGTTCGGGGAGCATGACCTTGTCGCTGCGGGCGCGGCCGTCGCCCATCGGATCGAAGGGCGCGGCGCCGGGGAGCGCGAGCGCTTCGGCGCGGTCGGGCTCGGGGAGCCAGATCATCGTCGAGCGGCCGAAGAGGCCGGCGAAGATGTGACCGTTCACCTTGGCGGCAACGCCGCCGAACATCTTCATCGTCTCGACGCGTTTGTCGCGCGGGAGCGCGGCGTGGAACAGCGGATGGTGCTCGGCGGGAACTTTGACCCAAGCCATGCCGCCACCCTACTCCAACCGGGAGCGCCGCGCGTCTCCGTCGGTCAGTCGCAAAACGGGACGTCCGGCAAGAGGAGTTGCTAAACGGAGGTCATGATTGTTTAGCAACGGAGCGCAGCGGCGGCTGGCCGCGGGCGGGCGCGGGCCTATCGTTGTGCGGTGGAGGTGGAGGATGCCGCGGAGGGTCGCGCTTGCGCTCGTGGTGTTCGGGGCGGTCGGATGTGCCGGGTGGACCGTGAAGAGCGAGCGCGTCGCGGGCGAGTCGGTCGCGCAGTATCGGACGTATGCGTGGGCGGGCGCGGGGGCGACGGTCGACGCGCTCGTGGATCAGCGGATTCGCGATCGGGTGGCGACTGAGCTGGCGCGGCGCGGGATGGCGCCGGCCGTCGCGGGGCAGGCGCCGGATTTTCTCGTCGAGTATCGGATGGAGACGGGGCCGCTGTATCAGACGGTGGTGAACGTCGGGCCGGCGCCGGCGCCGGCGGCTTCGGGCGGGAGCTATGTCGCGCCGTTGCCGATTGCGTCGACGTACACGTATGACGAAGCGGAAGTGACGCTCGACTTCATCGACGCCCGGTCGGGGCGCGTGTTTTGGCGCGGGTTCGCGGGCTACGCCACGGATTGGCCGGCGGAGGCGTCGACGGCGAAGGCGGCGCAGGCCGTGGGCAAGATGATGCGGAAGTTTCCGTCGTCGCTGGCGAGCGCGGCGCGGCCGGCCGGATGACTCAGCGGTGCTCGCTGCGGTAGTCGGCGAGCCACGATTGCGCTTGCAAGAGGAGGTCGCGCGGGACGACGTTGGCGCCGATGCGATCGCGCGCGGCGTGCGCGGCGTCGAAGAATTGCGCGCGCAGCTCGGGGGACACCGCCACCGTGTGCACGCCCTGCTTCTCGAAGAGGCCGCCGAGGAGCTGATCGTCTTGCATCTGCGTGGCGGCGGCGAAGCGGAGGCCGAGCTTGACCGCGGCGGCGCTGACGATCTCGCGCAGATCGGTCGGCAGGCGCTCGAACGTCGCGGTGCTCACGAGCACGCAGCCGAACACCGGCGCGAACGGGAGCTGCGACAGGTAGAGCCGGCGCGCGAACCATTGGAAGCCGAAGATCGCGCTCGGAATGGCGATGAAGCCGTCGGTGCGGCCGGCTTCGTAGGCGCTGCCCGCTTCGGCGACGGGCAGCGGCACGATGTCGAGGCCCATGGCGCGCGAAAAGGCCACCGCCGCGGGCTCGAGGTCCCATTGCCACAGCTTGAGCCGGCGCAGCGTGGCGAACGAATCGATCGGCACGCGCGAGACGACGACGTCGCGGCCGAGCGGCGCCGTCGCCAGGAGCACGACGCCGTGGGCGCGCGCCTGCTCGCGCATCGTCGGCAACAGGCGGTTGGCCACGAACGACGCCTCGGCGCGATCGGTCACGAGGCCGGGGATGCGCAAGACGCGAAACGCGGGCGCGACGTCCTGGCAGGTGGTGCCGGCGGAGAGGACGCCGTCGAGCTGATCGCGCTGGAGGCGCCGTCCCATCTCGAGATCGTCGCCGGCGATGCCGCCGAGGTAGACGCGCACGGCGAGCCGTCCGTCGGAGGCGGACTCGATCTCGCGCGTGAACGCCTTGACCTCGCGCGCCCAGGCGGTGCCTTCGGGGGCGATGCCGGCGAAACGCAGCGTGGCCACCGGCTCGGCGAGCGCCGACGCCGACAGCGACGCGAGACCGACGGCCAGCGCCGCGAGCGACGCCTTCAAGGGCGCAGGCGCCAGTTGATCTTGTCGACGGCCGCGCTCGGATCTTCGACGTCGACGACGATCGCGTCGTAGCGTTCGTGGCGCAACCAGATCGTGATGGCGCTGGCGCCGGAGTGGATGTCCCAGAACATCCAGCGGCCGTGCTCGCGGTAGCTGCCGGCGGTGATGATGCCTGGCAGGTGCGCGCCGGGGAGGCGCAGGCTCTCGCTCAAGCGCTCCTTGGCTTCGGCGGCGACGCCGAGCTCGACGCGCACGATGTGGGTCAGCGGGATCTCGAGGTGGTGCTTGAACGCGAGGATGACGTCGAGCCCCTTGACGGTGAGGACGAGCTTGTCGGCGACGAGGGAGACTTCGGTCATGCGCCCATCATACCGTCAGCGGCGTCAGCGGACCATGGCGCGCGCCTGGCGGCGGAACTTCTGCGTCAGCGCCGGCCAGCGCAGCAGGAGACGCGAGAACTGCTCGGGCGTGAGCGTCTTTTGCAGGTCGTGCAGGCGGTCGTCGCGCAGCGACTGCAGCTTGCCGCGATTCTTGACGAGGTCGGCGGCGAGCGACTTCATGCGCTGCGCGTCGGGCGCGCTCAGCGCGAGCTGCGTGTGCAACGCGCCGAGGAGCTCGCGATCGGCGCGCTGGAGCGGCTTCATCCGCGCGTTGTACTTGTCGATCGTCGACTGCATGCGCTCGGCGGCGGCGTCGTCGAGCCGGAGCTCGGTGGCGAGCGTGGCGACGTGCGCTTGTCGCACCGACGGCGCCGCGTGCGCGACGGGAGCGGCGAGCGCCAGGACGGCGGCGGCGAGGGGAAAGGGGCGCATGGTGCCTCCAGTTGCGACTGGAGAGCGGGACGGATCAGCGCGCGCGATTATTCACGGGCAGCCCTTCTTCGCGGGAAACCACAGCGTCGAGTCCTTGGTGCAGGCGCGGTTCATCTGATCGGTCACGCGCAGGCCGAACTTGTCGGGGCCTGGCTTGCGCGGCGGACAGGGGCGCGTCGGATCGCACGACAGCACGGTCCAGCCGGGCGGCTGCAGCGAGACGGCGATCACCGTTTGCGGGCCGATCTCGGCCATCAGCGTGGCGAGCACGTACTTGGTGCCGAGGCCGGGCAGCTCTTGTCCGTCGAGCGCTTGCTTGGCGCAGCTCTTGACTTCGTCGGCCGTGATGAGGTGGCCGTAGCCCCACTTGAGGCAGTGCGGCTTGGGCATGCTCTCGAGGCCGAACGACTTGTCGAGGAGGCGCATCGCCTTGAGCATCTCGACGGCGTCTTCTTTCGACGGCGCCGGCTCCTTGGCGCGGAGGGTCGATGCGGCACATAGGATGATCACGGCGACGGTGATGGCGAGGCGCATGCGTCGATAGTATCCTCGGGGCCGTGAAGATGCGATTCCTTGCGGGGGTGGCGCTGGCGTTCGTGGTCGGGTGCGCGTCGCCGGGATCGGCGCCGGCGGACGCGAGCGTGGATCTGGCGGGGCACTGCGATTCGACGATGCTGTTCGCGTCGTGCAGCACGCAGTGTCACGAGCCGGTGTGCGTGGTGACGACGGCGATGTGCGTCGGCAGCGACTGGGTCTGCGACTGCACGGCGGTGCAGGCGTGCGGCGTCGACATGCGCGTCGCCGATTAGGCGATGCCCAATTCGACGAAGGACTCGACGAAGGCGCTGACGCAGCTTCTCGGCGTGGAGCTGCCGATCGTGCAGGCGCCGATGGCGGGCGGGCCCGATACGCCGGCGCTGGCGGCGGCGGTGAGCAACGCGGGCGGGCTCGGATCGCTCGGTTGCGCCTATTTGTCGGCGAGCAAGATCGAAGCGATCGCGGCGGAGATGCGGCGGCTGACGGCGCGGCCGTTCGCGCTCAACCTGTTCGTGCGCCCCGACGAACGCGACGAGCCCGACGACGCGGCGGCGCGCGCGCGCGTGCTGCCGCTCTTGCGCGAGTTTCGGCGCGAGCTCGGGCTGCCGGAGACGGCGACGGTGGCGCCGGCGGCTGCGGATTCGTTCGCGGCGCAGCTCGAGGCGGTGCTGCGCGCGCGGCCGCGGGTGTTCAGCTTCACGTTCGGCGTACCGACGCGCGCAGAGGTAGCGGCGCTGCAGGCGCGGCAGATCGTCGTCGTCGGGACCGCGACCACCGTCGAGGAGGCGGACGCGCTGGCGGCGCTCGGCGTCGACGCCATCAGCGCGCAAGGCGCCGAGGCGGGCGGACATCGCGGCACGTTTCTCGGGCGCTTCGAGGACGCGCTCGTCGGCACGATGGCGCTGGTGCCGCAGCTCGCGCGGCGCGTGCGCGTGCCGGTGATCGCGGCCGGCGGAATCGTCGACGGCCGTGGGATTGCCGCGGCGCTCACGCTCGGCGCCGCGGGCGCGCAGCTCGGGACGGCGTTCATGGTTTGTCCCGAGGCGGGGACGCCGGCGGCGCATCGCGCGGCGCTGACCTCGAGCCGCGCGCTGCAGACGGTGGTGACGCGCGCGTTCAGCGGGCGCGCGGCGCGCGGGATTCGCAATCGCTTCAGCGACGCGTTCGCCGAGATCGCGGCGGCGCCGTTTCCCGAGCAGCAGCGGCTGACGGCGGAGATTCGCGCGGCGGCGGCGGCGCGTGGGAACGTCGAGCTCATGCAGCTGTGGGCCGGTCAGGGCGCGCCGCTGGTGCGCACGATGGCGGCGGCGGCGCTCGTCGAGACGCTGGCGCGCGAAGCCGGCCTCGCGTCCTAACGGTTAAGGGCAGGGATCGTCGGCGGCGCCGTCGGGCGGAACATTGGGCGCGAGGTCGTGCGCGAAGCCGGCGAGGAAGCAGCGATACTGATGCTTGGGCGGATCGGTCTGGAAGACGACTTCGTGGCCGTCTTCGATACCGTCGCCGGGATGTTGGATCACGAGCGCCGTGGTCGCGGCGTCGACGTTGGCGGCGGCGGGCAGCGTCAGCGCTTGCAGCTTCGCCAGCGGCAGGCGCGTCGCGACCGGCGTTTGACCGAGCGACTGCTCCTCGGCGCTGGCGGCGTCGTACATCGGGCCGGCGGCGTCGAGGCCGATGGCGAGGCTGGTGGCGTTGGCGATGCTCGGCAGGATGTAGTGATCGACGATGCCTTGCAGCATGAGGAGGCTGCGCGGCGATTCTCCGTCGGCGGGCTCGCGCACGATGCGCCGATCGTAGGCTTGCGGATCGGACGGCTCGGCCTCCCACTGCAGGAGCGTGAGCGCGGGATCGTGGGCGTCGAGCGAGCGCTGATCCATGTTGTAGTCGAGGAGGATCTCGGCGTAGGGCTTGACGTGGATGGGCAGGATCTTGTCCATGACGTTGGCGATGTAGCTGGCGCCGGCGCCGGAGAAGATGCCGGCGCCAAAGCGCGGCTCGTAGGCGAGCGTGAGCGGCGCGATCCACGAGCCCATCGAGTGGCCCATGAGCGCGAGGTGCGCCGGATCGAAGGCGGCGGGCGCGGCGCTGGTGCCCGGGCACGAGGAGGCATCGAAGCCGAGCGACGGCAGCGCGCGCGCGACCAGCGACAGCTCCATCGCCGATTGGCGCACGTTGTCGCGCAGCGCGGCGGGATTGAGGACGTTGAAGATCAGGAAATCCTCGTCGCCGTTGGTGGTGTTGCGGATGCCGCCGAGCGGGCCGTCGATCTGCACGGCGGCGAAGCCGACGCGCGCAAACTGCATCGCCGGGCCGGTTCCTGGCACGACCGGCGTCATGAACGTGGGATCCGTCGCCGGGCCGCGATCGACGAGCGGATCGTCGCCGCCGCCGCCGGTGCGCACGAAGACGACCGTCGGCCAGCCGGCGCTCGGCATCGGCGCGCGCGGAATCGTGAAGACGATGCGCGACTCTTCGCTGTGATCGAAGAGCGGATGGCCGGCGCCGTCGAAGAGCCAATCGCCGCCTTTGGTGTCGTAGGGCGGCGTGCCCGATTGGTAGACGGGGACGGTGATGATCGCCTGAAACACGCAATAGTCGTCGTACGTGAGCATCAGCGCGGGCGGCGTGGCCGGCAGGCCGAGCGGATGGGCGGCGACGGCGTCGTCGCGCACGATGCCCATTTGCGCCGACGGATCGTCGGTGGTGAAGACGGCGAGGCCGGCGACGTCGGCGGCGGCGACGAGCGGCGCCAGGGTGGCGAGCGCGTCGTTGTAGTCGTCGCGGACAAGGGGCGTCGTCAGCGCGGCGAGGCGGCGGCCGTGCGCGTCCTGGACGGCGCGCGTGATCACGGCGGCGTAGCGCGTGTGCGGATGCAGCGGAATGCCCTGGATGGGCAAGAGGGCGACGAGGTTCTGGTCGCCGAACGGGCCGCCGTCGGCGTTGAAGGCGACGTCGAGCGGGATGCGCTGCAGATAATCGGCGCCGGCGGGATCGACACCGACGAGGAAGATCGATGCGCCGTCGGCGATGCTGCCGTCGACGTCGGGGAGCGACGCGGGATCGAGCGCGGCCGAGGCGCGGAAGAAGATGCCGCCGGCGAGCGAGAAGCCGCGGGCGTCGCGCGCGATGAGCGCGAGCAGTTGGTTGGCGATGTCGACGTCGTTGGGATTGGGGAACTTGGAAAGGTCGATGGTGCCGTCGGGCTGGCGCAGATCGTCCGACGGGAAAGGCGCGTCGTAGAATGAGGCGCGCTGAAACGACATGGCGATGCTGGTGTCGCTGCCGCCGCCGCAGCCGGCGAGCGCGAGCGAGGCGACCAAGAGCGCAGCGAGGATGCGCGCGATCATGGACGCAAGAGCGCGAGCGCGCGCAGAAAGTTGCCGCCGAGGATCTTGCGCACGCGATCGGCGGACCAGCCGCGCTGGAGCATGAGCTCGACCAGGAGCGGCAGCTCGAGGCAGGTCTGCATGTCGCGCGGGGTGATGATGGCGCCGTCCCAGTCGCTGCCGAGGGCGGCGTGATCTTCGCCGACGACGTCGATGATGTGCTGCAGGTGCGTGACGATCGCCTCGGCGCGGCCGCTCCAATTGGACTCGCCGAGGAAGCTCGATTGGTACATGACGCCGATGACGCCGCCGGTGTCGGCGACGACACGGAGCTGCTCGTCGTCGACGTTGCGCCAGTGCTTGGTGACGCCGGCGATGCCGGTGTGGCTGACGAGGAGCGGCTGCGATTTGTCGTGCGCGGCGACGGCGTCGAAGAAGCCCTGGCGATTGATGTGCGCCAGGTCGACGAAGATGCGGTGGCGGTTGAGCGCGCGCACGAGCTCGACGCCGCGGCCGGTGAGCTCGCCGTCGCCGTTGCCGGCGCCGATGCCGAGCGTGGGCGCGCTGGTGGTGCCGAGGCTCGAGGTCGACAGGTGCACGAGCGTGACCTTGATGAGCACGCTGGCGTCGAAGGTCGCGAGCGCGAGATCGCCGTCGAAGGCGTTGCCGCCCTGCACGCCGATGAAGGCGGCGTGGCGGCCGGCGGCGCGCGCGGCGCGATGCTCGGCGGCGCTGCGGCAGACGGCGACCTCGTCGGGCGCGCGCGCGAAAATCGCCAACAGGCGATCGAGGTTCTTGGCAAAGACGGCGGCGCGGCGCGAGGCGCGGCGGAACGGGTTGGTGGTGATCGACCAGATGGCGCTGCCGACGCCGGCTTCGCGCAGGCGCGGCAGATCGGCCTGGCCGTAGAAGCGCGCGCCGAGGAGGCCGCGGCCGTGACGGCGCAAGAGATCGTAGCCGAAGATGCGCGTCCAGATGAACGTGTCGACGTGGAGATCGACGATGTCGCTCGAGCGGTAGAGCGCGACGGCTTCGTTCGACAGCTTCATCCGAGGAACCTCCGATGCAGGCCGCGATAGGTGGCGGCGCGCGCTTCGATGCGATCGCCGCGCACGAGCAGGTACTCGTCGAAGTGCTCGGCGAGCTCGCCCGACTTGGCGGGGCGGAAGAAGACCGGATCGCCGAGCGCGACGTCGGCGCCGTCGCCGAGCGCGACCGGCGTCTGCACTTCGCCGGCGCCTTCGAGCGGCAGAAGGCGCGCGCCGACGGGGAAGACGGGCGTGGGCAGGCGATCGGCGGCGCCGGGGCCCGAGGCGACGAAGCCACCGCCGTGACAGGTGACGATGCGCGCGGTCGGACGACGCGTCGCCTGCAGCGCGAAGAAGAGCGCGGGGGCGAGCGGCAGGCCGGCGTAGTGATCGAAGAGCGTGCCGGCGAGGAAGCCGGAGCCGATGGTGATCTCGGTGAGCGCGCCGTCGGTGACGGACCAGTCGACGGAGCCGGTGCCGCCGCCGTTGACGATCGCGGGGGCGAGCTTGGCGTCGCGCAGCGCGGCGACGACGGCGGCGCGCGTGCGCGCGACCGCGGGGCGGCAGGCGCGCTTGAGCGCGCGCTTGAGCGGATTCTGCCAGGCGGCGTGCGGCGCGGCATCTTGCACGCCGGCGATCTGCGCTTCGTAGCCCATGATGCCGGCGAAGACGAGCGCGGGCTCGGCGGCGACGGTGCGCGCGAGGGCGAGGACGTCGTCGGCGTCGCGCAGCGGCGAGCGGCGCACGCCCACGTGCATCGACGCGAGCGGGCGCCAGCTCATGTCGACGTCGATGACGACGGGGACGCGGGTGCCGGCGGCGCGCGCGGCGGCGGCGAGCGGCGGGAGCTGCGCCGGATCGTCGACGACGGCGGCGGCGTGCGCGTGGCGATTGGCGTCGGCGAGCGCGGCGGCGTCGGCCGGCTGCAGCGTCGGATAGGCGCACACGAGATCGCGCGCGGCGGCGCCGGCGAGCGCGGCGCCGTCGGTGGCGTAGAAGGCGGTCTCGCGCGCGTCGTAGGTCATGAGGCCGTGGACGGCGTCGCCGGCGCGGGCGGCGACGCGGCCGACGAGCGCGGGCACGCGCAGCGACTTGGTCGCGATGCGCACGAGCTTGCCGGCGGCGCGCGCGGGCGCGAGCAGGCGATCGACGTTGGCGTCGACGGCGTCGAGATCGACGATGGCGGCGGGCAGGGGCTCGCCGGCGAGGGCGCGGCGGTAGCGCGCGAACGCGGCCGCGTCGACGGGAACGGGCATCGCCGCGAGCCTAGCGCGAAGGGCGCCGCCCGGTCGAGCGCCGCCTTTCACCCGCGCGCCAAACGCCTGCGCGTTCGCGACGCGCGGTCATTCGGGAGCGTCAGGGAACGAGCGCGACCGGCGACCAGCGCAGCCCGCCCGCGCGTGACTGCAGCGCGGCTGCCTCGCCGTCGATGGTCTCGACGAGCCCTTGCACGTAGGCGTCGCCGAGCGCTGCTCGCCGCGTGTCGAGCTCCGCGCGCAAGGCGTCGCCCTCGGCGCCGTGGAGCACCTGCAGCCCGTACCACAGCCGATTGCACGCGTCGTCGTTGCCTGCGCCGAGGACATCCTTGACGTGCGCGAGGAACCACGCGTGGTCGGCGACGATGACGGCGCCGACGAGCGCGTCGCTGCCCGGCTGCGACAACAGCGCGCGATGGCGCGGCTGAAACTGCGCCGGCTGCGCCGCCAGCGCCCGCCCGAGCGCGCTCGTCAGATCGCGCGCG